>JASFJF010000361.1:0-4722 GCA_050122255.1 Desulfobacterales bacterium | reverse complement strand
CAGCACGTTTTCAACTTCGGTTGAGTACACGTTCTCCCCGCCGGTAACAATCATGTCTTTTTTGCGATCCACAATGTTAACGTAGCCTTCCGAATCCAGGGTGGCCAGATCTCCGGTGCGCAGCCATCCGTTGCTAAACGCACGGGCAGTCTCCTCTGGCTGGTTCCAGTAGCCGGGCGTAATGGTATCTCCGTGCACCCAGATCTCTCCCACCTGCTGCCCATCAGCCGCGACCGGATTCCCCTGCTCGTCCACGACTTTAAGATTCACACCGATTGCCGGCCGACCGGTTTTGGACTTATATTTTATTTGCTCATCATGCGGCAGCGCTTGCAAATGCTCTTTTAGAATGCTGAAGGTCAAATACGGGCTGGTTTCGGTCATTCCGTAGGTCTGAATGTAGTCGCAGCCCAGCGTTTCGATGATGCTTTTCACCAGCTCGGGTGCAATCGGAGCGCCACCGCTGAGAATTTCCCGCAGGCTGGAAAAATCATATTCAGTCACCCGGGGATGTTTGATCATCAGGTTGAGCATGGTGGGAATTAAATTGCTCAGCGTTATTTTTTGCCGTTCGATGGTGGCCATGACGGCTTCGGCTTCAAATTGAGCGACCATCACATGCTGCGCGCCGGCCCAGGTAATGGCAAATGTGGCCCAGGCATCGGCCAGATGAAACATGGGGGCAATATGGCCCCATACATCGGTGTCCACCAGCTTCAGCTCCGCGATGGTTCCCAGGGCATGGCTGCAGACATTCTTATGGGTGAGCATGACGCCTTTGGGACGCCCTGTGGTGCCGCTGGTGTAGTACAGGTGGGCCACCTGGTTCTCATCAACCGATACGGGCTCAAAATTCCCGACACGGGTAGAAACGGCTTCTTCATAGCTGTGGCACTGAAGCGGAAATGAATCATCCGGCGGGTCACCAATCCAGATAATCCCTTCGATGGGCACGCCCGCGTCTAACACGCCCCTGACGACATCTGCAAAGCGCGTTGCGGCAATCAACCAGCGACTGCTGGCATCCTTTAATATAAAGGCGACTTCCCGGGCGGCCAGGCGATAATTGAGCGGGTTGAGAATCGCGCCCATCCTTGCAGCGGCATAGTAGGTTTCCAGAAAAGCATGCGAGTTGACTTCCAGAATGGAGATGCGATCTTCGGGTTGAATTCGCTGTATCCGAAAATAGCGTGCCAACCCAGCCACGCGCTCACCGACCTGCCGATAGGTATACGATCGCTCACCGTCGACGACACCAATCTTTTCAGGATATAAATCCAATGCTTTTTGGAGGGTCATCCAGATGTTCACCATCATTTCCTTAAGTTTAATATGGACACTTGGCTGAATTGCTTCAAGATCTTATAATACATAACCTTTTTGAATGCCAAGTCCAAAATTATTGCGATTTGAATAAAGATATGCTTGAAATAACCATACAGTCGATTACGGTTTACATACAGCTTTTGTTCTGTTGCTAAACCAAACGCTATCTTAATAATCCTTTGGTTGAGCCCGTTATCCGTTAGCCCGTTTGCCGCCAGTGTAATTTAGCCGTAATTTATGTTGTCCAACGGGCTCAACGGGCAACCGGCAAACCTGATTGAGCAATCGCGCAATTTTTTTAACAGTGATCTGTTGATTATCATCCTTCATTTTCTTTGACGGAAACACGTATGGCGCTTGAAATCGAAAGCTTTGCCGAAGATTTTGATCCGCGGTTTAAAATTTTTCACGAACTGATGGCCCGCAAGGTCAGGGACATTTTGCTGGTCTCGACCCCTTATGATGCCTGGATTCTGGAAGAAGACTGCCGTCTGTCAGAACGCATTATTCATGAATATCGTGGCCTGAATCTGAGCAATCCACCGCGCTTTACCTGGGTGTCCAGTGCCCAGGAAGCCCTGGCTATGCTGAATCTTAAGAAATTTGACATGGTTATCACCATGAGCCAGCTGGCGGATATGGATGTTTTTACCCTGGGTGAGGAAATCAAAAAAAAGGCTCCCGATTTGCCGATCGTGTTGCTGGCTCATGACTCTCTGCCGTCACCGGCCCAGAAGAGCTTAATGAATTTTAGCCGCCCGCCGGGCATTGATCGCTGCTTTGTCTGGTCGGGCAACACCGATATTCTGGTGGCTCTCGTCAAAAGTGCTGAAGATCGCCTTAACGTCGAGCATGATACCCAATTTGCCGGTATCCGGGTCATTCTTTTTGTAGAAGATTCTCCGGCATACATTTCCTCCTTGTTGCCGGTGCTCTACAAAGAACTGGTCAGTCAGACCCAGGCCATAATGGAGTACCGCCACCACGAAGAGCATAAGCTGCTGACGATGCGGGCACGACCCAAAATCCTTGTGGCCGAAAGCTTCGAAGAAGCGTTGCGACTGTTTAAAAATTTTGAGCCCTACATCCTGGGGGTGATCTCGGATGTTCGCTTCCCGCGCAATGGTGTTCTCGATGAAAATGCCGGCGTAACCTTTTTGTCCCAGATCAAAAAAGAACGATTCGATATACCGCTTTTGCTGACCAGTTCAGAATCTTTAAATGCCGAGAAGGCCAAAAGTGTGCCGGCGGCTTTTGTTGATAAAAATTCGCCCAGCCTGCATGCCGAGGTGCGCTCGTTTTTTGTGGATCAGCTCGGATTTGGCGATTTTGTTTTTCGTAAACCCGATGGCCGCGAAATCGCCCGGGCACCCAATCTGAGGCAATTCGAAGAACTTCTTGCGACCGTTCCCGAAGACAGCTTTGTTCATCATTGCAGCCGTAATGACTTATCCAGGTGGCTGTTCGCGCGCACCGAGATTGTACTGGCATCCAAAATGCGCCCGCTGCGCTATGATGACTTCACCAGCGTTGAAAGCCACCGCGAATATCTGATTTCAATGATTCAAACCTGGCGCAAGCGGCGCCAAAAAGGCGTGGTGGTCAATTTTGATCCCGGCGACTTTGATCCGGCGACTGAATTTTTTAAAATCGGCAAGGGCTCTCTGGGTGGAAAGGCGCGCGGTCTGGCCTTTGTTGCCAATTTGTTGCAGCGATTGCCGGATATCCAGAAAAAATTTGAAAATGTCAACATTCTGGTTCCCCAGACGCTGGTGGTGACGACCGAAGGCTTTGATGCCCTTATCGAGGAAAACAATCTCAAGGAGCTGGCCAAATCCGACATGCCGGATGAAGAGATCGCTCAGATCTTTCTGAGTGCTAACTTTCCGTCCTGGATCGCCAATGAGCTTCGCGCCTATCTTGAGCGCATCTCATATCCGCTGGCAGTTCGGTCGTCGAGTTTGCTGGAGGATGCTCAATTTCGCGCCTATGCGGGTTTGTATCGAACCTATATGCTTCCCAATGATTCTGCGGATCTGGACTCGCGCCTGTACCAGCTGATCAACGCCATCAAATTGGTGTACGCGTCAACGTATTTCAAAGACCCCAAGGCTTTTTCAAAACGCGTCGGTCACCGCACCGAAGAAGAGAAAATGGCCGTCATTATTCAGCAACTGGTCGGGGAACGCTACGGTCAATATTTTTATCCGACCATTTCTGGTGTCGCTCAGTCCCATAATTATTACCCCTTTGCCAAAATGAAGCCCGAAGAAGGCATTGCAACGGTGGCTCTGGGTTTGGGCAAGACGGTCATGGAAGGTGAAAAAGCCCTGCGCTTCTCTCCCAAATATCCGCAATTATTGCCGCAGCGTTCCACTGTCGACGATATCCTGGAGAACTCCCAGCAGTTTTTTTACGCCCTGAACATGGCAGGTGATGCACCGGAGGTGGGTATTTTAGAGGATGCCAATCTTGCCAAAAGAGATGTCAGCGATGCCGATGGCGAAGCGCCGGTAAAACTTTTGGCCAGCACCTACATCCCTGAGGAACATCGCATCCGGGATTCGGCCCATATGCCCGGTTATCGGGTGCTGACCTTTGCGCAGGTTCTAAAATACGGCCAGTTTCCGCTGGCTGAAGTGCTGGCGGAGGCATTGGATTTAGGCCAAGAAGGAATGGGCTGTCCGGTGGAGCTCGAATTTTCAATTCATATGTCCCAGGATACGGAGCAAAAATCCGAATTTGCGTTTCTACAGCTCAGGCCAATGACAGCCCGTGCGGAACTGCTTCAAGTTGAAATCAGCCCTGATGAAATCGCCCGTTCGTTTTGTGTTTCATCGCATGCATTGGGCAATGCCGAAAAAAATGATATGGCCGACATCCTCTTTGTAAAACCCGATGAATTTGATGCGGTCAAAACCCCGCAAATTGCCCAGGAGATCGGCGAACTTAACGCCGGGCTGTTGAGCGAATCGCGCAAATATTTGCTGGTCGGACCGGGTCGATGGGGCTCAGCCGATCGCTGGCTGGGGATCCCGGTGAGTTGGGTCGAAATTTGCGGAGTCGGGGCGATTGTTGAGACCGATTCAGCACAATTAAAGGCCGATCCATCTCAGGGATCGCATTTTTTTCACAATATCACCACGTTGGGCATCACCTATGCAACCGTTCTGGATCGGGATTCGGATTTCATCGATTGGAACTGGCTGACCGCCCAGCCGGCAATCAGACAGACAGCTCACGTGGTCCACGTCCGACTCGACAAACCCTTTAACCTGAAGGTGGATGGGCGCACGTCCAAATGTGTGATGTACCGCTAAAAACAGACGGGGTAAATTGTCAAACAGCTGATTTGCCAAATATTTGAAAGCCGCCGGGTATCAACTCTCTATCCTC
>JASFJF010000360.1:0-4750 GCA_050122255.1 Desulfobacterales bacterium | reverse complement strand
TTGAGCCCTTCTTCCTTGACGGTTTCCGTTATGGACTCGGCCGAATCCGTCGCGCATGAAAACAGCTGCTCGGTGGCGTAAACCACGTTGTCCAATGTCCTGGCATATTCCACCACTGCGGGGACATCGACCACTCTGCCGATGTTGGCGCCGCAATGGCACACAAATACACCCACTTTGGGTTCCTCTTCAGATACGTCTTTTTCGCGGGGATATATTCTTTCCTTGGACAGTTTCCCGCGCCGGTAGTTTAGGAATTCACCGCACTGGGAGCCGGCGCCACTGGCTGAGAAAACAGATTCGGGAATATCCATCGGGCTCTGGAAGGCCCCGCTGACAAAAATTCCCGGTCGGGTGGTGGCCATCGGGTTAGTTGGCGCTGCCTTGCAAAATCCATGCGCTTCAAGTTCGATTCCGAACTGATCGGCCAGATTCGCGGCATCGGCCGGCGGGTTCAATCCGACCGATAAAACCAGCATGTCAAATTCTTCTTCCTTGACGCCGTCTTCTGGCGTGGCGTATTTAATCGTCACATTTTTGGTTTCCGGAATTTCTCTTCCGAGGGTGACGTAGCTTCGAATAACGCGCACTCCGGGAAGCTGTTCGGTTCTTTGAAAAAAAGGTTCAAAGTCCTTGCCATAAGAGCGAATATCGTTATGGAATATTGTGCACTCGGCCCCGGCATCATGATCTTTGGTTAAGATCACCTGCTTCTGGGTATAGGTGCAGCAGACAGCCGAACAATAGGTGTTGCCGCCCGGAATGACCTGCCTGGAACCGACGCACTGAATCCAGGCGATTTTTTTGGGATGCTTCTTGTCGGAGGGGCGCAGGACCTCGCCTTCATGCGGTCCGGTGGCGCACAGCAGCCGTTCAAAATCAAGACTGGTCACCACATTTTCCATGGTTCCGTAGCCATAATCGCCGCGCTTTTTGGCGTCAAATGCTTCATAGCCCGGTGCCAGAATGATGGCGCCGACTTTGATTTCCATCTTCTGCGGTTCCTGATGCAAATCGATGGCGTCGTTTTCACAGACGCCTTCGCAAATGGCGCATTTTTTCTCTTTCAGATAAAGGCAGTCTTCATGGATGTAGGTGACCAGTGGAACGGCTTGCGAAAAGTAAATGTGGACGGCCTTATTAGCCGATAGATCCTGGTTGTAGGGATCCGGGACCTTGACCGGGCAATACTCGACACAGGTCGCGCAACCAGTGCAATTGTCTTCGACGACATAGCGGGGCTTTTTATTCAGCATGACCGTGAAATCACCTGCTTCTCCCTCTACAGCATGAATTTCAGTATAGGTCAAAACCTCTATGTTGGGATGCCGGCCGACCTCGACCAGTTTGGGCGAGAGAATTCACATAGAACAGTCATTGGTGGGATAGGTCTTGTCCAGCTGGGCCATCTTGCCGCCAATGGCAGGTGATTTTTCGACCAGATAGACTCTGAATCCCGAATCGGCCAGATCGAGGGAGGCCTGAATACCGCTGATGCCCCCACCGACTACCATCACATCTCCAAAATTGCTTTCTGCAAGGTTTTTGCTTAACTGTTCGATTTGTTCTTTTTTCATTTCCATTTGCTTTTACCCAATTCTAAACCACTTTTTCCGGATGTCGTCGCCGGATTCAAAATATGACGTCGTGGATGATCTCGGTAATATCCTTGATTTCTAATTTGTTACCATTTCCAGCCGGGTTACTTTCATCTTGCTCCAGCATGAGTCTGCTTTCCTCAAAATGGGTGATGCAATACGGACAGGATGTCACCAGCAAGTCGGCCCCGACCCCGGCGGCCTGCTCCAACCTGAGATCAGAAAATCTTTGACCCTTGAGTGTTTCCATCCAGATGCGGCCGCCACCGCCACCGCAACACAGGCTGTTTTCACGCGCTTCCGGCATCTCGCTCAGCTCCAGGCCGGGTATTGCCTTTAGGGCTGCCCGCGGCGGGTCATATATGCCGTTGTGCCGACCCAGGTAGCAGGGGTCATGATAGGTGACTTTCTTTGCGTATTCTTTGTTGAGCTCGATCCGCCCTGCATCAATCAGTTCGGTCAAATATTGAGCGATGTGAACCACTTCAAAGCTCACCATAAATTCGGCGTACTCATTTTTAAACGTATGGTAGCAGTGGGGTGAAGAAACCAAAATCCTTTTGACGCCGTTATCAATAAAGGTTTTGATGTTTTCTTTGGCCAGGCGTTTGAATAATTCTTCATCGCCGGTCTTGCGGATGCTTTCCCCGCAACAATTTTCCCTGTTACCCAGTATGCCGAAATTAACCCCGGCCTTTTTGAGAATATTGGCAGTGGCTACAGCCACTTTTTTTAATCGCGGGTCATAGCTGAGGTAGCAGCCGGGAAAATATAAGATTTCCATCTCCTCATTGAACACTTTGACATCCAGGCCTTCAGCCCACTTTGCCCGATCGTCGCGCTTTTCATTCAAAGGATTGCCCTCGCCTGTGAGGCTGGCGCTGATGGTGCGAATCGGTTTGACCGTGGTGGGGAAAACCCCGTACTCGGTGGCAATCCGGCGCAACGACACGCCGGACTCGATTATTTTGACGCCACGGGGACACTGCCGCGGACAGTTTCCACAGGATGTGCAGAGCCAGATATCTTCGCCTTCGACCTGCGTCATGCCGAATGTAGCCTCACGGATAATCTTGCGCATGCTAAAGGCCCTTACTCTGTTCCACGGACAAACCGTGTCGCACAATCCGCACTGGTAGCAATGTTTAAAGGCTTTTCCACCGTACGCTTTGATGACATCGACGATCTCTTTATAGTCGGATAGATTCTCCACAGTTTTTATTAACCCTCATTTTCTTATATTAGTGAACGGTTTCAAGGTTCAAGTTTCAGCGTTCAGTGTTATCCGGTCGGAATATCATCTTCGGCCCCGGCATTGTTCATTTGCCTGCAAAAGTTATGGTTCAAGAATCTTCGACGCTTGAACCCAGAACTCGAAACTTTAGCTCTTTTTTGACATGCGGGCCAGGGCATCCATGACCTTCTGTACGCCATGTTTTTTAGCCAGCGCTTCCAATCCGACCTCCAGTTCCTCACGTTTTATTTCTTCTTTTTTGCCTTCCTCTTCTTTTTCTTCGTATGTGAGGGCGTCATGCGGGCACACCTGCACACACATGGGCACATCGATGGGCGGATCGTCTTCACACATATCGCATTTTAACGGCAGGCCCGAATCGGGTTCTTTGAAAAGATCCCTGGACGGGCAGGATACGCCGCAAAAGCTGCACTGCCTGTACTGCTTGCCGTTGATTGTATACGAATGTCTGCCGGTGCATTCGGACGGCGTATAGTCCCCGGCGCGGATCGGCACGTAGCAATCGTTGAGTTCATCGATCACCACCCGAATGCGCGACCGGGCCGGATTGATGCTGCTGTACTTTGGATTGGCATGATATGCGGAGCAGGCGACTTCACAAGCACGACACCCGATGCATTTATCAAGATCAACTTTGATTTCTTTGATGATTCTCCTTTTAGACTCAGCGCTCACAATTACGACTCCCTTCAGGTTATTTCTTTACTGTGTCTGCCGACGCCTCTTTGGCAGCAGCATCTTCGCCGTCTGGCAGGATGCCTCTCTCAATGAAGTCTTGGCTCACGTAATCCAGGCCCAGTTCGTCGAGGGTTTCTTTGGTGGGAATCCCGTCATTATTCCAGCCTTTGAATTTATAATACTCGTCAAGCAGCAAGGTCTCCATCTCAGGGTCCCTGATTTTCCAGTGGTCTTCGGGCGGCTTTTCATCGGCCCTTCTTAAGCCCCTTCTGACGTTCAGGGCTCTGACCAGATTACGGTTCCGTCGGCCGATTTCCCATATCGCAATTGGATCGAGATCCAAACCGGTGGCGTGAGAGATAAAATCCGGCAAATTATACAGATGATAAGGCGGCCTGCCGCCAAACTGACCCCTGAACGAAGAGAGAAAGGCGCAGGTTCCGATGGCATCGTCAATATAATGCATGGTCTCATTCCAATCCGCTATATTGACAGACGCTTCTACCGATGGATGAGTTCGCGGCTCCCAATCTGAAAACCATTTTTTAAACCTCTCAGGAGCGGCTTCCCAATTTTTAACAAATTTTTCGCGCTCTTTCTTGTCGGCAATGGGTACCTGAGGATAAGACCCTTCAATCTGGGTGATGCACATCTTCTCGCCGGTGGCATACATCAGAAAATAGGGGTAATTGATCATTTTCAGTTTGAGGGGCACCTGTTCAAATTTTTTCATGGTGTTATGATCATATTCTTCGGCCCCCTTGCCGATTTGGCGGGCGGCATGATACACCCCATTGGCCAGCGCATCGCCAACCCCTTCGCGCCTGACTATTTTTTCCACCAGGTAAAAAAACCTTTCACCAGAATCGGACGGAAAGCCCGGCAGGTCCTTGTCAGTTAAAATCCCGGCTTTATAAAGCTCAAGGGCAAAAGCTAAAACCTGGGGTGTCGAAAATCCGTCCATACCGTATTCCTGGGTAACGCCCAGGATGTCATAATTAAAATCCAGCTCTTTATAGGCGGCCATCGCATAGGTCAGCTTGCTGTAGCATTTAAGAAAATAGGTGGGCCGCCCCGGATACGAGATGGCCTGATGGCAATCCTTGGGGCAGTTATAGCAGGCCGTCCATCTCAGCCGCACGCTGTCACTGATGGCCGCCCACTTTTTTTCCAACTCCTTGTTCCAATACCCTTTTTGTCGCTCGCGTGCATTGCCCCA
>JASFJF010000359.1:0-4752 GCA_050122255.1 Desulfobacterales bacterium | reverse complement strand
TGCAGAAAATTAGAATAGCCAGGGCCGGATCGTTTCCCATGGCAATCGTTTTTCTGGACACCGTTATCCTGACTTTAGGATTGCGCATTGAAATCCCTAATATTGCTGGATTGTGGATTTCGGCTATGCTCACAAAATCTGTGAAACCCGAAAATTTTTTGGACTCGATTATGAAATTTTAAGTTTGTAGAATTGCATATGTGTATAAAAAATCTAAAAATTTTTTTCTTAAAAAACCAGAAAGCTAAGTTCAGATTTCGAATTGACGGACTATTTCATATAAGTTATAGTTTTGACAGCTAAATTGTCGTGACATCATTCGATTTGGAGCCTCGCTTTGACAAAAGAAGAACTTGAAAAAAAACTTGCAGCTCATCGCCGGGAACTTAAAGAAATGGGGGTAGTTTCACTAGCCGCTTTTGGCTCTGTAGTTAGAGATGAGTCCACACCGCAAAGCGATATCGACCTGTTGATCGAATTTGATCGCGATGTCGGCCTGTTTCATTTATTTGAAATCCAGCACCGGCTCGAGGAAATTATCGGTGTCCAAAAAGTCGATTTAATCCAAAGGGGCGCCATACACCCAGCTTTGCGAGAACATATTTTATCAGAGGCGGTCAATGTCGCGTAGATTGTGGAAGCATCGCATTACGGATATCCTCGAATCCATCAACAAGATCCAAAACTACGTTGATGATATGAAATTCGATGATTTCCAGAAGGATGAGAAAACAATCGATGCGGTTATTCGTAACTTTATTATCATCGGTGAAGCAGCCCGCAATGTGCAAGATGACATCTCTGCCAAATACCCAGACATCCCCTGGCAGTTAATGGGTGATATGAGAAATTTTGCGGTCCATGAATACTGGGGCGTCGAATTGACTACAGTTTGGAAAACCATTCAAGACGACTTACCTCCTCTTGTACCCAGTTTAAACCGGGTAATCGATTCGGAAAAAGGCCAAGAAGGTTGACGGCTTTTTAGACGGCTTTTAATTTCCTTAAACGGATTTTAATGGTCGCAAAAAAATATAAAATCAGGTGGAATACGCTCTTATTCGGCCTATCACGCCGGTAACGGGGGTTCGAATCCCCCTGGGATCACCATAATAAAATAAGGGGTTTACGAGAATTCGTAACCCCTTTTTTGCGATAAAAAAATTAGTTCCCCACCCATATCCCCACCATAAAATCAAAGATAAAAAGTTTGATATATACCCACTTCCCGAGAATTCGGACTTAACTGCCTCTCATATTATTGAATAAAATCGTTTACGTTAACCATACTATTTGAGCTCTGGGCAATTGCTTACGAAATTCATTACAGCGGATGATATCATTTCTGGTGTCACGCCATCCAGTAACTGAGACCCTTCAGCTGGACCGTCTTTTACCGAAGAATCAAAAACCTCCAAAGCAATATCCAAAAACCGATAGTACCATTTCTTCCATGTGATGTTCGATATTAGTTTCTCATATTCATGTGCTAATGATTTCAAATCTTTTCTAAAATGGATTGCATCTTTATCAAAGATATTAACTTAATTAATTCAATTTTATCCGCAATTGATTACCTTACCTGACGAATTATGCAGTCAGGTTTTTCGAGCACCCCGATAAGAATTCTTCTTCGATAATAAAAGAGCGGATGGATTGTAGACATACGGCAGTCCGTATTTCCTGAAATTCCATCCTTAATACTCAATCCCTTTTTGAGCCGGGATACCGAGATTATAATGATGCTTAACTTCTCTCATCTCAGTAACCAGATCTGCCAATTCGATTAATTCAATAGGTGTATTACGTCCAGTAAGAATTAAATGAAGTTCGGGAGGCTTTGATGCGATTAGTCTGCACACTTCTTTACAATCAAGAAGACCAAAATCAACGGCTATATTAATTTCATCGAGAATTATCATATCGTAGGTGCGACTTTCCATGGACTTTTTAAAGGCCCTCAGGCCTTCTCTAGCTTTCAAAATATCAATCAATTCGCAAGCTCTGCTTTTGAAAAATAGACGAGTACCGTACTGTTTCAACTCAATCGGCAGGCCAGCAGATGCCAGAGCATGGACCTCCCCGATATTTTGTTTCTTTTTCATAAATTGCAGGATCAGCACTCTAAACCCCTGTCCTGCCGCTCTTAGGGCTGTTCCAAGTGCGGCAGTTGTTTTGCCCTTACCATTGCCGCAGTAAACCTGAATCAAACCTTTATGTTGCATGCGATAAAGCCCTCGATGAAACTTTTAAAATTTTGTTCCAATTACAAGGGACCGCACCTATTTATTCACCATAAAGCATACAAAGATTATCAACATGAAATATCTGTTTATGCGTCCAGATGCTAAACATTAAAGCGAATAAATTTTAGCTCAAATTTCTTCAAAAAATTTCTTTTATCGGGAAACTCAAAGGCAACGTTTCAAATCCATTATATAAGGTGCAAAATATTCTGGCTAGTGATCACAAACGTTGGCGCCTGTCATTAGCGTATTATCTAAATAATTAGTGACAAGAGCTTCAGGTTCTAATTCAGGGGCACCGGTGATTACTTTGATGCCTTTCTCACTAAACAGGCTAATCGCGCGTTGTCCCATGCCGCCCGCTATAATGACATCAGCTCCCTTTTGGTGAAGCCAGCTTGGCAGAATACCGGGTTCATGAGGCGGGGGTATCAATAATTGTTTATCCGTAATTTCATTTTCAGCAACTTCTATTAGCGCGAACATCTGGCAGTGTCCAAAATGGGCGGTTAATTTTCCATTTGCTAAGGGTATGGCAAATCTCATCGTTGCATTCCTCCTATTTTATTGGAATTATAAATTCAGTAAATTTGTTAAGCTATTCCAAATTTTTTTAACTGCCTCGCCGGCGTTTGAATTACCGTTATATTCAAAAATTGTTTGGCCTTTTACCATGGCATTTGTGAAGACCGGATCAAAGGGAATCCTTCCCAAACAGGACAGGCCTTCATCTTGGGCAAAATTTTCTATATCCCGGGTGAGGTCCAGATTGAGGTCAAACTTGTTGACGCACAACATGGTCGTCACGTTGAAATGGTTTGCCAATTGTACGACCCGTTCCATATCGTGAATACCTGATAAGGTGGGTTCAGCTACAATAAGCACCGCGCTGGCACCACCAATGGAGGCAATTACCGGGCACCCAACGCCGGGAGGACCGTCTGTTAGAATAAGATCAAGATTTTTTTCATCGGCCAGTCTTTTTGATTCTTGCCGCACGAGGGTTACCAGTTTGCCGGAATTTTCCTCGGCAATTCCAAGCCTGGCATGAACCATGGGTCCGAATCGGGTTTGTGCATAATACCATTGGCCACAGGTATTTTCCGGAAAATCGATTGCCTTTTCCGGGCAAAAATAAACACACACACCACACCCTTCGCAATCGATATGATTGACTTTAAAATCATCTTTAATGGCGTTGAATCTGCAGAGGTCCAAACAAAGCCCGCATTTGCTACATTTGTTATGATCGATACTGGCCGTATGACCTGATTTAAAATCAACACGTGTAGTTATAAATGGGTCCATAATCAGGTGAAGATCAGCAGCATCCACGTCCGCATCGCAAAGAACTTTGCTTTCAGCTAATGATGCAAATGCTGCGATTAGACTGGTTTTGCCAGCGCCGCCTTTACCGCTGATGACAATTAACTCTTTCATGATTGGTGTTTGGTGTTTGGTGTTTGGTATCCGGAAAATGCTTAATTTCTTCATGCAGCCCTAAAAATTTGTCCTTCCATTTTGGCATGACATCGACCAGCATCTCTCCCTTCGAATAGGCTTCCGCAATCTGCCGATCAAACGGAATTTCCATAAGAATGGGTAGGTCCTCTTGATAGGCATATTCTCTGACCTTGTCATCTCCTAGATCAGATCGATTGATGACCAATCCCAATGGAATATTGAGTATTTGAACGGCTCCAACCGCCAGCTTTAGGTCATGTAGGCCAAAAGGCGTTGGTTCGGTAACCAGCAGCACAAAGTCGGTATGTTTCATGGAAGCAATCACCGGGCATGAGGTCCCGGGAGGGGCATCAATGATAGTGAGTTTATTCGGGTTTTCAAAGGAACGAACTTTTTTTATGAGCGGCGGTGACATGGCCTCGCCTACCCGCAACCTGCCGTGAATAAACTCGATACCGTTGCTGTGGCCCTTTTGAATGACACCGAGCTCACGACCACCTTGGGCAATAGCCCCTTCCGGACAGACCTCCCAGCACCCGCCGCAGCTATGACAGAGTTCTTCAAAAATCAGTACATTTTCATTAACAACCGCAATAGCCTTAAACTGGCAAATTTCTGCGCATTTCCCACAATAGGTACACTTTTCTTCATCGACTTCCGGTACCGGCATCGAAACCGTCTCCGAGCTTTCAAAAGAAGGATTGATAAACAAATGTGCGTTGGGCTCTTCCACATCACAGTCCAACAACTGAACATTGGCGCCTATCGATCTTACCAAATTGGTCGCCACCGTTGTTTTCCCTGTCCCGCCTTTTCCGCTGGCAATGCTGATAATCATACTAAATGGTCTCTCAATCAGATCGTTTTTACTAACCGCGACGTATGCCGCCGCGTCCCATTCCCCTGCCGCCGCGTCCCATTCCAAAGCCACTCCCTTGGCGCATTCCGCGTCCACCAGCCTGTGTCTTCCCAGGGGCGACACGACCTGTAGACGCCGCATCGCTGCCCACGCCAAAGTGGCTGTCAACGCTGGATTGGGTTG
>JASFJF010000358.1:0-4755 GCA_050122255.1 Desulfobacterales bacterium | reverse complement strand
TACCAGGCGCTAAATGACCTGCAAAAGGCCGAGCAGTATTACCAAAAATACAAATCAATGAATAAGACGTTATGACTTTCGAACTGAACCACCTGGGGTTGCATAAAAATTAATGTAAACTCAGGCGCTAGCGGTCGATTTTGAATTTGATGGGTTTTTCCAGGATCGGTCTGATTTTGAACTGGCCGATAATCTCGGTTTGTTCGGGATCCTCGACCCCCCACCAATTTTGCATGGCTTCAACCTTGCTGGCCGTATCAGCAACCTTGATCGCCCAGTTTCCATTGTTGACAATATTGTTTTGTTCAATGCTGGCTTTTGATTTTTCTAAGATAAATCCGCCGGCACCATTTTCGGTAATCACCGAATTTTTGACAAACAGCTGCGCCTGGCGGGCTGCAATCCCAATTTTACTGGAGGCGCGCACCAGCGTGTGATGAATTTCAGCTTTGCTTTGCTCGATAACGATGCCCCAGACATTGTTTTGAAATAGGCAATTTTGCAGATTGACCGTCGCTTCTGTTACCCTGAGGCCATATTCGGCATTGGAAATTTGACAGTGGTTGATGTGTGTGCCGTTTTGGGTCTTATCTAAAAATATACCTTTCCAGCTGCCGGAGCCCATACTGGCCAGGTGAACCGGTTCTGTTGCTGTTCCGTTGATCCGCAATTCACCTTTTACAATCATTCCCAGATTCAGAAACCAGATAACCGTGCCAGGTTGCACAGTCAATCTTGCGCCGGGTAGAACCACAAGGGCGTCTTCTACCAGATAAGGGCTTTTAGCGGCGGTCAGCACTGTATTTTTGGTGATTTTAGGCGGCAGCACTGTAGGCGTGCCTATTCTGATCGGGCTCAATGTGTCTACCCATTGGCTGCCGCTGCCGGCCTTGGATTGAAGATATCCGATGATCCGTCCGTGGGGCAGGCGATCTTTGCTGCGAATGCGATAAGCCCCGATGTAGACGCCCGGTTCCTTTTCTTTTAATGGCAGGTTTGTCACCAGGGGAGAAATGCTCCAGCTGGCTTGCTGGCCTTTTTCGCCGATCATTGCAACCTTGAGCAGATCTCCCGGGCGCAGCAGCTTGCCCCCTGCGTTGTGAACCAGCACAACAATTTTCGGCGGGGGCTCGGTGATACCTTTGCGGTCCGGGATGGTCGCCACCATCTGCATACACAACTCGGCGGCAGCCTGAAGATGCGAGGCTTTTTGATGCATGATCGCCGTTTTGACAATCGTTGCCGCCAGACCGGTCAGGCTAAGCGGCACGTCGCCATCCTGAATGTGAATACTGTGTTCCAGTTCCCAGATGACGCGATTCGATTCGCACCGCACCATCCTGGCCCTGAGCCCTGCAGTGTTATCCGAATAAACCAGCGCATAGGTTTTGCCCAGGCTGGTGACCTCACCGAAGATAATCGCATCAACCCCCAGCAATTGTCCCAGCTGTGGGGCTGAAACAGCCTCGCCTGAAACGACTGCCTGATAAAGCTGGTTTCTTTTCAGATTATTGTCAATGGCAAAGGGCTCCAGATCCAGGTAATTGAGTGAGCTAAAGAAATTGTAAAACATTTTCCGAACGATGCTTCCGGCTTCAGGATTGGACGTCTGATTGACAAACGGCACAATTGCTACTTTATATGGGAGCTGATCCTTTTCCAGAACTTCAGGTTCGGGCCCGGGCATCAGCATACTTTTAAGGGCACACCCATTTATGTTCGCCGCCAGACAAATGATGGTCAAAAAAAGAAGCGCTGTATTTTTCATCATAAAAATTACCAGGGGGTGTCGGTATCTTTTTCGCCTTCTGTTTCTTCAAATAGGTATTTCATGATCCGGGAACTTTCGGTTCCGGATTCTTCCAGGAGGCGCTGAATTTCTTCGCGTTTTTTCTTATCTTCCTTCTTGGGCAGCTTGCCGCCGCGGGTATCGGAGACGCTGCCGCCTCTTTGAGCTAAGACCAATTTTTGCCGGCAGGCCGTAATCTTGGCTTTTATACTTTTGGATTCAGGGTCGATGATGCCGTAGCGCTCAAAATAGAATAGGGCTTTGGACCAGTTGCGTTTTTTATAATGGCCTTCGCCATGCTCACGATAAAAGGCCTTCATCTGGTCGATACGCTGCAATGCCAGTTCATGTTGGGGATTGAGCGCAAGCACGGCCTGGTACACAGAAAAAGCGTTTTGATTAACCGGCGTGAGATAGCGCTTGGCCAAAAAATGTGTCTCGGCTTCTTTAAGCAGCTGGGCGACATTTTGTTTTTCTCTATTTTTTTGCTGGTAAGCCAACCAGATGCGTCGTATGGCTTTCTGGGCTTCTTCAAAGTATAAACTATCCTCCCGGATGGAGGAATATTCCCTCAGAGCAGATTGATGTTGATTGTCGGATTCCAGCTGTTCACCGAGGGTTAAACGGTAATAATCCAAACGGTCCCAGAGCTTTTCGGCTTCCTGACCATGACCGTATTTGGCCAGGTAATTTTTCAAGAATACCTTGGCCTCTTTTAGATCCCCTTTTTCGGTTTTCTGCTGGGTGATGGCCAGGGTTATCTGCGCCAACATGTCTCTGGCTGCCTGAGCGTTTTCCGCAGACATATCGGTCTGCAACAGCTTTTTGAGGGTTTGCCGGGCCAGCAGGTAATCGCCCACTTCGATCTGCCCGGCGACCTCGGAAAGCTTTTGCTGGGCTTTCCAGGGCATGTAGGCGTGCATATAGAGCAAGTATCCTGAAAAGGTTAGGATTAACGCAGCTGTCAGCCATAGACTCCAGTTTGATCCTTTCCCGGGGGTTACAATTTTCTGGGTTGTTTGACGGGCGTCGGCGGGTTGATCGGAGATAAAGGTGATTGAAAACGGCCCTATCCGGAGCTGATCTCCTGAATACAGGCGTTGTTCGGATATCACCAGATCATTTAAATGGAGGGGATTGGTGGTGCTGATATTGCGGGCAACATACCCCCTGTCCTGCTTTTCAATGATGCAATGTTTGCGGGAGATCGACGGGTGCATCAATTTCAAGGTGGCCTCGTTTGATCTTCCGATGATCAGCTTTTCCCGCTTCAGGGGAATGATCTTGCTTTTTCCAGTGGCAGTGGTGCACACCAAACGCGGCCCCAGCGTTTCCTCGCTAAGGGTGTCCAGCACCATGGTTTTATCTTCCATCGATGCCCGTTTGGATTCCGGCCGTTCTCTGTCTGCCACCTGAATGACAAAGCTTGACTTGCCGAGCGCCAGCTCGTCTCCGTTGCTTATGAACCCGGCTTCGGTCGGCCGGCCGTTCACGGAAATTTTGTCAGAGCCCAGGTTTTTGATGAAATAGCGGTTGTCTTTGGTGCCAACCTTAGCCTGTACGTCTGAAATTTTAGGGTCACTGATGACAATGTCACACTGATGTGAACGCCCGAGCAGGAAATTGGTTTTCTGCGTTTCGAGATATTTTTTGGGATTTGATTTTTGAATTAGTTTAAACATGGACCCCTCTGTCTTTTTGCGGCCACTGCTGTGCAGGCCGCATCAAGCAGGGATTATGATGAATTTGAACACTTTAGGTATATGTTTTTTATCGGCATTTTTCACAAAGGCTTTAACTGAATAAACGCTTTTCTGCCTGTTTTATCCTAATTCGCAGAAGACCTTCTAACTCGCGCGGCCTTATCAGCCGGTTGAACGTTATTTCGTCACAAAATCTGACAATATTTGTCATTCGAGGATCACAACAAAAATGATGGATTAAAATAACAAATTGAAATTACTCTTTTTTTAGTTTAACTTGCCTTGGGCCTGTTTTTTGCATGATTTGTTTACTGTTATCTGTAACAAAGATTGTCTATCATCACTTATGCGCGAAAAAGCCAAAACCCGAGTGATCGGGTGACGGAAAGCCACGGGTCCGCTGGAGGCGGATCGCCGGGTTGCCAAAGCGAGCTCGCAAAGCTGGTTACCGGATTAAGGTGGCACAGCTTTTTTTTTGGCAAAAGCCCGCAGTTGGTCAAAAAGGAGGCCTTGCTTTGTTCCAATTCGCCGGCAGGACACACATCGCTATGGGGCTGTTTGGGGGTTTTATCGTCTTTTGCTTGAGCATACTGAGCGGCTGCGGGTCGCATCTGGGGCTCGTCAAAGACAACGATGATGAGGCCCAGCGGATCATTGTCAGAAATCCGCCCAAATCAATTGCCATTTTGCCTTTTGCCAACCAGACTGAATCCGAGGACCTCCATGAATTTGTGCGGATCACCTTTTACAGTCATTTATGTGCGCAACCGTATAAGGATATCGAGCTGCATGAAGTCGATCGAAAGCTCAGGAACCATAACCTGACGTACACTCATAACTTATCCCAAGAAACAGCCCGGCGGCTGGGCCGAATTCTGGGTTGCGATGCCATTGTGGTTGGCAGAGTGACTGAATATCAGCGGTTATACGCAGGCCTTTATTCCCAAATGGCAGTGGGTGCTTCTATTGCCATATGGGATACGCGGTCCGGGAAAAGGATCTGGAGCGACGCGCATGTTTCCCGTCAACATGAAGGCGGGATTCCGCTGGCGTTAACAGATATCGCCATGATCGGTATTCGGTCCGGCATGAATTTAACCGAATCGGAAAAAGTCAAAACGGTTGATGAACTGTCGCGCTATCTAACAAGCCGGGTACCCATACCGGACCTAAACGACCGAAAGCAGGGCTCCAAATTTATCAGCCTCAAGCGTTTGACCAAAACCAAAAACCAGGATACCGCTGAACCCAAAGACAGATATT
>JASFJF010000357.1:0-4756 GCA_050122255.1 Desulfobacterales bacterium | reverse complement strand
CAGGCGGGCTATAAATATGCCATGTCCGTGAAAAGAGGCGCGAATCCGTTTTTCGCAAATCCACTGACTTTAAGAAGAGATCAAATTCTGAAAAAGGATATGAAAACCTTCATTTCAAGACTCAAAACGTTTAAACCAATTACGCTAAAGTGAGCAAACCATGAAAACGAAAGCAGGCATTATCAGCGCAGTTCTTTTGTTGGCCTTGCTGGCAGGGTGCGCGATGATGGGTGGCAAATCCCCGGAGGCCCTGGCCAAAGACTATACAGCCAAAGCACAGAAATTCGAAAAACAGGGCGACCTGGTCGAGGCGTTGAAGCAATACAAACTGGTTCTGACCGTCAACCCCGACAACCAATTAGCCCAGGACAAAATCGCTGCCCTTGAGCCCCAGGTGCTCAAGCTGGCCGAAAAGCATTACAGACAAGGGATTAGATTTTACAACAAGGGCCAGTATGGACCGGCACGCAAGGAATTTCTGACCGCCCTGCGCTATAATCCTGAGCACGCCAGAGCCAAAACAAGACTGGCGGGCACGAGTAAAGATATGGGGCAGGTCAAAAGATATATCGTGCATACCATACAGCCTAATGAGAGTATCTCCACCTTAGCCGAACAATATTATGGCGATTATCGCAAGTTCCATCTGATTGCTGATTACAATGAAATGGAGGACCCCACACGGGTTAAAGTCGGTCAGGATATCAAGATTCCTGTGATTGAAGGCATGCCGATCATGGCCGATCCCGGCAAAATTCAGACCGAGGAGGGGACCTCTTCGGCAGAATTAACCGGCCAAGTCATAGCAGTAAAACAATATATCATGCATACCGTTCAGCCCGAAGAGAGCCTTTCCAGGCTGGCGATGAAGTACTACGGCGATTACAGTAAATTCCATGTCATCGCCCAATTTAACAATCTGGAAGACGGAACCAGCCTCAGAGTCGGGCAGGAGCTCAAGATTCCCGAAATTGAAGGTGTTCCATTCCAGGCTGAGGGCGACGCGAAAGAGACGCAGACGGTTACCGCTGCCGAGGCGGCCGTGATGCCCGAACAACCGGATGAGGAACCAGAAGCGGCAGAAACCAGCGCAAAACCGATCTCCCCTGAAGATCAGCTGGTGCACTATCGTGAGCTCGGGGTGGAGCTCTATAACAATCAAGAATATGCAGCAGCGATTGCAGAATTCGACAAGGTCTTAAACGTCAACCCTGCCGATCATACGGCCCGTGATTATATGTCCCTGGCTTATCGCAACAAGGGACTGCAATCATTTGAGAAAAAGGCTTATGCCAAAGCTGAAAAAGAGTTCGAGACATCTCTGATTTACGATTCCAGCTGCTCTGACTGTCAGAAATATATCGATCAAATCCGAGAAATGGACAGCGATAAGCTGCGTCAAGAAGCCATCGGGTTATATGATCAAAAAAAATACAAGCAGGCCATCGTCAAATTTGAAGCGATTGCCAAAAATAATCCAGATGATAGAAATGCTAGAGAATATCTGGAAAATGCGCATTTTCAACAGGGATTGCATCTGTTCGGCAAAGAAGATTATCTGGCCGCCAGGGACGAGTTCAAAACAGCGCTACAATATAATCCCAAATGCGAGCAGTGCGAAAAAAATATCCAGAAGAGTGAAGCTATCTACAAGGAAATCCACTACGATAAAGGGCTGGCTTTCTTCGGAGACCAAAAATTGGCGGAAGCGATTCAGGAATGGGAATCCGTCTCGGCCATCGATCCCAATTATAAAGATGTCAACAAAAACCTCACCAAGGCCAAAACGCTTTACGAACGGTTGGAGAGCATCAAGCGCAGCAAGACGCAAGAAAATTAGATGATACCCGCCATCTATATCGAAAATCCAAAACGCTTATCGAAGTTTACTGCACACACTATTTTGTGAAATTCGGCGTTCGCCGTTCAAGAAAAGCTGAAATGCCCTCCTTGGCTGCATCCGTGCAGGCGATGTCTCCGAAGCCCCTGTACCCGATTTCAAGGGCATCGGTAAAATTTTCGGCCGCTGCACTTTCTAAAATCACTTTGCGGGTTAGCGCGACTGCTTCTTTGCTCAGTGCCTGTTTGCCAGCTCTGGGTTCGGCGGGAATTTTCATTTCCGGTGTGTCAATTTTTCCCTCCGGGATGCGGCTGATTTTGCCCTGCAGATCGATGACCGTTTCCACTGCAGCTGAAATCAATGACGGATAATCATCCACGATCTGGCTGACCATATTGATTTCAGCAGCTTCTGTGGCTTTGAGCGCGCGTCCCAGACAGATCATTTCGTTAAACAGCTCAGCTCCCTGGGGCCATTTGCGGTGGGGTACGACACATCCACCGATTCCCGGTAAAATCCCCAGCGTGATTTCAGGAAACTGAAAGCTTGCATTTTTTGTGGCGACGATGTCGTGGCAGCGGATCGCCACTTCCAGGCCGCCGCCCAAGGCGAATCCGTTGACGGCTGCGACCACCGGTTTTTCCATATGATCCATATGAATCTGCACTTTGGCGCAATCCCTGGCATATTGTGCCGATCGCTCGGCATCTCCCAGCATTTCAGGAAATTTGCCGATGTCGGCGCCGGCAGAAAAAGCAGCTGTACCATAACCAGTGATGACAAATCCTTTGACCGCAGGGTCATTCTCAAATTCTTTGAAGACCTCAAGAATTTCATCGGTCAACTCATTGTTCAGGGCGTTCATCGCCTGGGGCCGTCGGATGGTGATGACTTTAACCCCGTTGAGATCATCAACCAGGATGAAGCGCTTAAAATCCTGATAGGCGGCATAGGGCTGCCGCTGCATCGGAAAACCCGGTCTTTCAGACTGAAACTTATCCATGATGCGCGCCACCTCAGTTTCGCCCAAATCGCGCATCAGATCCAGCGGTCCCCGGCGGAATCCCAGTGCCACCTGACAGCCGAAATTCAAGTCTTCCCTCGTTCCAATGCCGCGGTCGATGATATCAAAGGATTGGGAAAAAAGAATACCCAGCAGACGATCGCGAATGGTTGACTCGACTTCTTCGGGGACGTCAACCGGACTGCCCGGCCGGTGCGTTAGCCAACGGTCCACAGATGCCAGAATGCCAGCCGGCAGGTAGTGGGCGCCTTCTTCCATCTGCAGGCTGTTGGTTTCGATAATAATCGGGTTGCCGTTCGCCAGGTTCAGCACAAAAAAGGGTCCCGCAAATACGAATTCTTCGGCAACCTTATCGATCTGGCTGGCTGTTGCAACGCCCAGCAGATAGGCTGATTCATTGCACCAGTTATCAAACACCCGGTCCAGAATAAAACAGATGGCATTATCGGTGATAATGGGGGCTTTGCCGGTTTTGGCGAAAAACCAGAACAGATAATCCAGTGTTTCCTGACTGCCTTTTTCCCAGGAGATGACTTCAACCGGAAGACTGCGCCAGGCAGGCGCAAAAAAGTGGGTTATAGAGGTGCGTCCCGGTGTTTGCATCTTTTGAAATATCCTGTCGGCCGGAATCGAGGAGGTGTTGGAGGTGATTATCGTATCCTCCCTGACAATATTCTCAACGGTCTCAAAAATTTTTTGTTTAAGCGCAATGGCTTCGGTAGCGGCTTCAATGACCAGCTGGCAATTTTTGATCTGCTGGTAATCAGTTGTGTAGACAATATTTTCACGAACGGCAGCTGCGCGCTCGGGCTTCATCTTTTTTTTCTCGATGGCTTTCTCGGTGTAACCGAAAATCCGTTGCTCTGCCTGTTTGAGCGGTTTTTCGATCACATCCACCAGATACAGCTTGCTGTCCGGCATTGCGCTTTTGAGATAATAGCCAATATCGGGGCCGATGGTGCCGGCCCCGATCACGGCAATTTCAGCTGGCAGTGGTCGGGTGGGCTCAATCAGCAATGGGTTTAATGCAGAGCGATACAGATTTTTGACAGCATCCATGATTGTTGTTCCTTTCTTGAGATGGGTTACCATCAGTCGATAAGGGTAGCTGAAGCGATGGTTTTTTTACATTTCGATAAATTGCTTGACACATTTTTGTATACCGTATACAAAAGTGTGTCAAGCCAGTAATCGTGCTCATTTCCGAAAAATCATGATTTCGATCACCACCTTGCCATTTCGTTTTGATCCACCAAAAATGACATCAAAGAAATTGATACCGGGAGGGACATATCATGAAAGTCTTGGTCAGTGACAATCTCGGAGAAGCGGGCATTCAAATGCTTGAATCCGAACCAGGCTTTGAGCTGGACGTGAATACCGGTCTTGAACCCGAAGCCCTCAAAGCCATCATCGGTGACTATGACGCGCTGGTGATTCGCAGTGCCACTAAAGTGACTGAAGGCCTGCTTGAAGCGGCCAAAAATCTCAAGGTCATCGGGCGCGCCGGTATCGGTCTGGATAATGTAGATATACCCGCGGCCACCAAAAGGGGTGCGCTGGTGATGAACACCCCGACGGGCAATGTGGTCACGACCGCCGAACACACCATCGCCATGATGATGGCCCTGACTCGCAATATACCCTGGGGGACCGCATCCCTCAAGGATGGCAGATGGGAAAAAAAGAAGCTTCAGGGTCGCGAAATTTATCATAAGGTACTCGGCGTCATCGGGTATGGAAAAATCGGGTCTATTGTGGCCGATCGTGCCCGCGGTTTAAAGATGCAGGTGATTGTATATGATCCGTATATTCCAATCGAAACAATTGAAAAGGCCGGTTTTGAAGCCGTATCAGTAGAAGATTTATACACTCGGTCAGATTATATTACG
>JASFJF010000356.1:0-4757 GCA_050122255.1 Desulfobacterales bacterium | reverse complement strand
ACTTTCGCGCTTATCCGCGATACTCCAGTTGGATACATCTGATGTTATCTCACCACGAAGAGCACAAAGGGTACACACATCAATTTAATTTTATGCTTTCGTGTGCTTCGTGCCCTTTGTGGGTATAGAGACATCACTTGAGCTTTCTGCACAACCGCATTAACTTTTCATCGATATTGGATAACTGCCGAAAAATCCAGTATCGAATCATCCGTCTGATATGGGAATTTTGTGGGTCTTTTCAATCGGCACTTTTGCCAATCGAATCTCAAGCAGGCCGTTGGTATAACCGGCAGACACGACTTCCGGGTCGATGGGCGCGGGCAGATAGAGAATCCTTTCAAAACGGCCGTATTGAATTTCTGCCAGGCGGTAAGTGGTTTCATCAGTGCAATGCCTGGCAATGCGGTTTCCCTTTATACGAACGGCCTTACTGCTGATTTCGACTTCCAGATCATCTTTTTCGACCCCGGCTACCTCTGCTACGATGACAATTTCATCCGGCGTCTCGTTCATGTCCATCGGCGGTTTCCAGGAACGCTCGGCAAACGTAAATGCCGGGCTCATCGATCGAAACATGTCCTCAATTGTTTTTTCAAGGTTAGAACCCAAGTGACCAAAATCCTCGGCAATTCTAATTTTAATAAATTCCATCGCCGGCTCCTAAATGCGAAACAAATAGTTTAATTTGATTGATGCAAACCGGGACAAAATAACACTAAATACATACTTTGTAAAGCTTGACAAGAATGCATGTATGATTAGGTTCCAAGCGTGGTAGATGGTTACGACTAGGAGGTATAACATGGCAATCGTAAGATGGGACCCTTTTCGGGATGTGGCTGCCTTACAGGATCGAATAAACCGAATTTTCAGTGAATCCTTCGGCAGCTCGCGGGAACCGGACGACGACATCGGTCTCTCCGACTGGCGACCACCGGTTGATATTTACGAAACAGAAAAAGGTATCATGTTGAAAGTGGAGTTGGCCGGTGTTGAAAAGGAAGATGTTTCCGTTGAAGTCAAAGACAATGTGCTAATCCTCAAGGGGGAACGGTTGCATGATCCGCAAGTCAAAAACGAACAATACTACCGCAAAGAGCGTACTTTCGGCAAATTTCAGCGCTCTTTTACGCTTCAGGAGTCCATCAGACCCGATCAAGTGAATGCATCATTTAAAAACGGTGTACTATCGATCGTTGTCCCAAGACCTGCGAAAGAACAAGCAAAACAGGTCTCCATTACAATCGATTAACGCAAGCCGAAGTTACCCTTCACCGGCCCCGACGCTGCATTTTGCGATGCCGTTTAGCTGCTGCCTTCAGATCACCTATTCAAATCATTTCCACCGCCTTTTGGGCGGGTGTGACTGTCTGGCAAGTGATAGCGCTTTAGGCACAAGGGCATTGCCCTTTTGGCCCAAATGCCGTATGAATCGACTATGGCCACCGAAAACAAGCCGACAGGCAGACTTGTTATCGGTTCCCAGTATTTTTTGTATTTTGGCATACTGGGAATGTATTTGCCATTTTTTAACCTGTACTGTTACCATCTGGGCTTCAGCGGCCTGAACATCGGAATTTTATCTGCTGCACGTTCGGTCGCAATGGTTGTTTTTCCCCTCATTTGGGGTGCTCTGGCTGATCGCCTCAGTGCCCGCCGCTCTATTTATATTCTGTGCAGCTTCTGCAGCGCTCTGATCTGGATGCAATATCTATTTTCGGCAGATTTTGGCCCCATGTTGGCCATCACCCTGCTGTACGGGATGTTCTATGCCCCGATAATATCTTTTCTGGAGGCATTCACCATGGACACCCTGGGAAAGGAGAAAAAAAGCTATGGCCATCTGCGCGTCTGGGGATCTATCAGTTTTATCGCTGTGGTGCTGGTGCTGGGCAAGATCATCGACCTTTATTCTGTAAAGATTATCGTCGTCCTCATTTTAGCCGGTTCGTTGCTTTTCGCTTTGATGTCGACTCAAATCCCTGCCATTCAACCGCTAAAAATAAAACGCCTGTCCAAAGGGGCAAAAAGCCTGCTTGACGGCCGTGTTTTAGTGTTTTTGTTTTGTGCGTTTTTGATGCTGGTCAGCCATGGGGCCTATTACGGTTTTTTTTCGATTCACCTTGAGAATTTAGGATACGGCAGCACCTTTATCGGAGTCACATGGGCATTCGCCTCCGCAGCAGAAATCCTGGTGATGATCCGATCCGATCAAATCTTTCGACGCTTTTCGCTGGAATCTGTCCTGATCTTTTCCTTTATGGTCGCTGCGCTGAGGTGGTTTGTTCTTTTCTGGGCCCAATCCGCGGCAGTCCTCTTACTTTCCCAAATTTTGCATGCCATAACCTACGGCACCTTTCACATTGCCAGCATCCTTTATATCGATCGCCTCACACCCGATAAGGCCAAGACCATGGGGCAGGCTGTCAACAATGCCGTCAGCTATGGTCTGGGTTTGATGGTGGGCTTTTTTTTCAATGGCTACCTGTATGAGATCAGCGGCTCATTCACCCTGTTTATGATCAGCAGCCTGATTGCTTTGGCCGGCGGCTTATTTTTCGGGGGATTCTATCTGGTGGACCGCAAATAAAGGGTTCAACGTTCAAAGGTTCAGACGTTCAGGGTTCGAAAGTTTGGCGGTTGGATTTTAGATTCTTGCTTTTGGCCTCTTGCTGCAAGATGCTGGCTTAATGATGCGATAATTCATAATTTGTGACCCGCGACACCTAACCTCTAACCTTTTAACCTTGAACCTCTGAACCCTTTATTGAGTCGCCCCTTTGCGGGAAAAACAGATACCTTAATCGCTTTTTTGATAGCATGGGGGCGGTGATCTTTGCGCATGGATACTGTCCCTGGATTAAATGAATCCCTTAGCTGCGATCAGCAAATGGCGAAACCGCAGATGTCGCCCAGAAATGATGGCTGAACAGCACGTTTGCAGGAGTCAAATTATAGATTGCATCTGCGGCTACCAATGCCACTGCATTTGTCCAGGTGATTTTATCCTCCGGCCAGGTGATAAGGTCCGGGCAGATAAAACCGCACCAGTAGGACCCATCCTCATACCGCCGATCGCTGATCCAGTTAAATACAATTCTGGCCAGTTCCAGGTTACCCATGCCGGCGAGCGCCAGCGTCAGCTCAGCAGTTTCGGCAATGGTTACCCAGGGCTTATCGGATACGCAACGCACGCCCCGGTCTTCAACAACAAATTTTTTCCAGTATCTGTCAATCCGTTTTTGAGCGTCCAGGCCGGTGATGATACCAGCCAGAATGGGATAAAACCAATCCATCGAGAAACGCGATTTGGTCATGTTAAACAAATAGGGTTTGTTTTTAATGGCGTCTGCCAGTTTGATACAGGCAGATTCCCATGACGGCACGGGTAACCCCAGTATTTTTGCAATGGCCAGTGCACATTTGATGCTCATGTAAATGGAGCTGGATCCTGTCAGCAGGGCCATGCGATCGATGTTGCCTTTGGGACTTATGGCCCAGTAAATCTCTCCATTAGGCGTTTGCAGGCTTAAGGCAAAATTGATGGCCTTAAAAATCGTGGGCCACATTTGCTCAAGCAAGGCAACATCTTTGGTTATTAAAAAATGATGAAATAGGCCCACCGCTATGTATGAAGACAGATTGGCATCTCTGGTTTTATCTTCAGCAATCCCCTGACGGTAGGCCGTATACCAGCTGCCGTCTTCCAGTTGCCGCTCGGCCAGCCACCGAAACGCTCGCCGCGCCTCCTGCTGATACCCGCCCACACTCAGACCCATGGCGGATTCGATGTGATCCCAGGGATCTGATTTTTGACCCGCAGCCCACGGTATCTCCCCATCGGATCGCTGGATGCGCGCAATAAATGATGCCACTTCACCGATGTCGAACTTTGATATCGGAAGTTGATTGCTACTGGAAAGTTTAAAGTCCACGATGGCCGCATCCCCTTTTGTTTTCGGTAAAGGTGCATTCATACAAAGGAATCCGCCGTTATGCAAGTAGAATATCATCTGATTTCCCGGCCCAAACTTGCGAGCGACCGGAATGCGATCCGACAGGTGTTGGCTTACTTGTAAACCATTTATCCTGATTTTGCGTCTTAGCAGACAGCACGCATAACAGTTGTGGACAATTGTATCTTGAGCCATTATGATTAAAGCGCATATCTGAAGCATTCTTCTTGTAGCCGATAACCTGGCAGACACTGAACAATGAATTCATCAATACATAATGCGTCTGGCTCTCAAAAAAACGCTGAACCGCAACTGACACATCTGGTAGAAGAGGCCAGAGATGGCAATCGCCTGGCTTATCATCAATTGATCGATCGCTATCAGGAAGACATTTATCGTATGATATACTATCGCATACACAGGCAGATGGATGCTGAAGATTTGACCCAGGACGTATTTATTCGTGCCTATCGCAGCATTTCCCGGCTGCGGGAGCCGCAGCGATTCCGCAGCTGGCTGTATACGATAGCCGTCAACAGGGTAAATGACTACCTTCGCAAAAAAAGAGTCCGATCCATTTTTAAATCATCCGATGAAGGACCTGAGGTCCCACCGCAAGCAGATGATCGCCGCGAGAATCCTGAAGCACTGGAACAGGTTTTGAAAAAAGACTTCTGGCGGCAGGTGGGTCGCATCGTCAAAAAACTATCGAAAATGGAGCGCGAAGTCTTTATGCTGCGATTTATGGACGATTTAAATATCGCTGAAATCGCCCAAATATTGAAGAAGAGTGAAAGC
>JASFJF010000355.1:0-4758 GCA_050122255.1 Desulfobacterales bacterium | reverse complement strand
TGTGCACGAATTGATGCGCGCCTGGGAGATTCAGCACCGCATCTGGACGGTTGAATCACACCTGCGCCACATCCAGTTCCGTAAAGAAACCCGTTATCCCGGCTTCTACTATCAATCCGATCATCCGGGCCAGGATGACGAAAATTGGTTCTGCTTCGTCAACTCCAAATATGATCCCAAAGAGCAGAAATGGGATATCTATAAGAAAGATTATATCCAGATCATTCCGGACGCCTAATGGATCAGCGAAGAAGCAGACGAATCAACATTATTTAACCAACAGATGCCTCCAGGTGTCATCTGACACCTGGAGGTTTTTGTTCTATAGGCTCGCTTGGCACCAGCTCTTTGCGTGCGGGCGACAACATCTCTAATAGCGTATCACTTCGTTTATAGGTTTCAGTGTTCAGGTGTCAGGTGTCAGAAAACAGAGGGCAGATAAATTGCTTCAATTTCCATTATTTCAATCTGCCTACTGTCGTCTGATTCCTGCCTTCTGAAAACTGACACCTGACACCAAATAGGGACACACTGCGAAGAAAGTGGAGTTTCTGTGGTGAAAGTTTGCCACTATTAATCGAACATTACTAAAAGTGCGGAGGAAAGTATGACTGACGAAAAAACAGCTCCGGCAAGCGCAAGCATAATGGTCGTAGGAGGCGGGATCAGCGGCCTGACCACGGCGATTGAAGCTGCCGAAGTGGGATACGAGGTTTTCCTGGTCGAAAAAAATCCGTATCTGGGCGGCCGGGTTGCACAGCTGAATCAATATTTTCCCAAACTGTGCCCACCCACCTGCGGCCTGGAAATAAATTTCAGACGGATTAAAGACAATCCCAGAATCAAGATTCTAACGTTGGCAGAAGTCGAATCGGTTTCCGGCGATGCGGGCAATTATGAGGTGGCGGTGAGGGTTAACCCCAGATATGTAAACGAAAACTGCACCTGCTGTAATGCCTGTTCCGAAGCCTGTCAGGCTGAAATCGACAGCGATTACGATTTCGGGATGCAAAAGGTCAAAGGTGCTTATCTGCCCTTTGATATGGCCTTTCCGGCGCGTTACGTGGTCGCGCCCGAGATCATCGGCACGGCGGATGCCACTCGGGCAAAGGAAGCCTGTAAGTATGAGGCCATCGATCTTGAGATGGAAGCCAAAACGTTGAATTTGAATGTGGGGGCCATTGTGTGGTCCACCGGCTGGCAGCCTTACGATGCTGCCAAAATTGACAATCTGGGTTTCGGTCAGTATCCGAACATCATCACCAATATGATGATGGAGCGACTGGCAGCGCCCAACGGGCCGACTCAGGGCCAGATTCTGCGTCCTTCGGACAACAAAGCACCACAAAGTGTGGCCTTTGTGCAGTGCGCAGGCTCCCGTGATGAGAATCACCTGCCATACTGTTCCTATATCTGCTGCATGGCTTCTTTAAAGCAGGCCACCTATGTGCGCGAGCGCTATCCGGACGCCAAGATTTACATTTTTTATATCGATCTGCGGACTCCCGGTTATCGTTATGAACGCTTTTATGAAAAGATCAAAGAAGATGAAAACATCTTTTTGATCAAGGGCAAAGTGGCTGAGGCCAGCGCAGATTCGGGCTCTCAGAATATAACGGTTGTGGCCGAAAATGCAGTTACCGGTGAAAAAGTCCATCAGGAAGTGGAGATGGTCGTTCTGGCAACCGGCATGCAGCCCACGGCCGCTGCCGGCAAACCTTCGGCTGAACTGCAATACAATGATGACGGCTTTATCATCAATGACTTTGAAAAAGGCGGGATGTTTGCAGCCGGCTGTGCCAATAAACCGGCTGACGTTGTTTCATCCAATCAAAATGCTACCGGAATGGCCCTTAAGGCGATTCAAACCCTGGTGAGCAGATAGGAGGATAGTCAGACATGGATAAAAAATACGGAGTATATATCTGCGAAGGTTGTGGGGTCGGGGACGCCGTCAATATTGAGAAGCTGGGCGATGTTGCCAAGGAGGAGGGCTATGCGGTCAAAACCTGCCCGATTTTGTGCGGCCAAGCCGGGGTTGAACTTCTTAAAAAAGATATTGCCGATGAGGGCGTCAACACGCTGGTGATTGCCGCCTGCTCCCGTCGGGTTCTGTATGATGTTTTCCGTTTTGACGGCTGCATCGTGGATCGGGTGAACTTAAGAGAAGGAGTGGTTTGGACGCACCCGCGCTCGAAATACCCGGCGCCCACCGAAGAACAAAAAGACGACGAAAACTTCGTCGACCACGTTCAACTGTTGGCGGAAGACTACCTGAAGATGGGTATGGCGCGGGTCGAAAAAATCGAGCTGCCGGAGCCCTATCTGCTGGAGACGCTCAATAAAAAGATTTTGGTCATCGGCGGCGGAATGACGGGAATATCAGCGGCCATCGATGCGGCCAAAACCGGTTACGAGGTCACCATCGTTGAAAAGGAAGCGTCGCTGGGCGGCAATGCCGCAAAGTGGCGCCAGCAGCTGCCCGGTGCATACCCATACGAAGGGCTGATTCCGCCGGCCATCGATGCGAAAATAAATGACCTGCAAAATTATGCTAACATCTCGGCGAGAACTGAAACTGTCGTGGCGCGCATCGCCGGCGAACCGGGTGATTTTACCGTCACTTTCAAGAAGCCCGGTGAGAAAACAGAATTTGACGTCCCCTATCCCTTGCCGGATGAAATGAAACTCGATGACAAGGGAAACGAGCTGGATGCCGAAGGGCTGCACGCTAAATTCATGGAATATAACGAGGGCAAAAATGACATTTTAAGCGTCGATCCCAACGGAGAAAAATTCGGTGCCATTATTCTGGCGGCCGGATGGCGGCCCTACGAGCCTGAAGACGATGAATTTGCCCATCTGGGGTATGGCCAGATTGCCGATGTGGTCACCAACCATCAGTTTGAAGAGATTGCCGCCGCCGGCAAAATCATACGACCCTCGGACGGCAAAGAGGCCAAATCGGTTGTCTTCGTCCAGAGCCCCGGCCAGGGCGACGACAAAGACTTTGGCTATGCCGGTGCGGTGACCAGTCTGGTAGCGCTCAAGCAGGCCAAATACCTGCGCGATGACTATTCAGACGGTAAATCCTATGTCTTCTATCAGCACATGCGTGCTGTGGGTCTGACGGAAAACTTTTACAAAAATATTCAACAGGACCCGGGTATCTTTTTAACCAAAGGGGAAGTGACCAGCGTTTCGACCAACGGGGGCAACCTGATTGTCGAAGCCGACAATACCCTGCTGGGAGAAAGGGTACAGCTCAAAGCCGATATGGTGGTGCTGGGCACCGGCATGGTACCGGTAACCGCCGATGATCCGATCATCAACCTGGCCTACCGGCAAGGGCCCGGATTTCGCGATAACGCGCTCTTCGATGAATATGCCGATTCGAATTTCATCTGTTTTCCCTATGAAACCCAGCGAACCGGCATCTATGCTGCCGGTGCCATCCGGCGCAGCATGACCACCGAAGAGGCGGTCGAAGATGCCAGTGGAGCGGCCTTGAAAGCGATTCAATGTCTGGAATCGGTCAACCGTGGTGTTTCGGTTCATCCGCGATCGGGTGACATGACCTTTCCCGACTTTTTCTTTCAGCGCTGCACTCAGTGCAAACGCTGCACGGAAGAATGCCCTTTTGGCGCTATTGATGATGATGAGAGGGGCACCCCCAAGCCGAATCCGGCGCGCTGCCGCCGTTGCGGTACCTGTATGGGCTGTTGCCCGGAACGCATTATCAATTTTTCCGACTACAGCATCGACAGTATCGGATCGATGGTCAAAGCCATCGGCGTGCCATCCGAAGACGATTATGAGGAGCCGCCGCTGCGAGTCCTCGGGCTGATCTGTGAAAATGATGCCTACCCGGCCCTGGATATTGCCGCCCTTAACCGGCTCTCGTATTCAGCCGAAGTGCGCTTCATTCCGGTCAGGTGCCTGGGATCGGTCAATGTCATCTGGATCAAAGACGCGCTGGCCCAGGGTATGGACGGTGTTTTTCTGCTGGGTTGCAAACACGGTGACGACTACCAGTGTCATTTCGTCAAAGGCAGTGAGCTGGCCGAAATCCGCATGAAAAAAATCGGTGATGCCCTGTCGAGTCTGGCACTTGAAGAAGAACGCGTGGCGCAATTCCAGGTGGCCATCGATGAATATGACAAACTTCCCCAGATCATCGATGATTTTGTGGCTTCTATCGAGGAAATGGGTCCCAACCCCTTCAAAGGATTCTAGCACGGGATCTAAAGGATTTGCATGCTCGGCTCGAGCAACGCAAAATATTTCTGAACCAAAAACATTTTCAATCAAGACAAGATGCCGTATGCCTTGTGAGACAAAAATTTAGAGACGGGGCAACAGGAGGTAAAAACATGGCTGAACCTTATGTTATCGAGCCTGATTTGGAATTTATCAAAGAAGTCGGCGCCCTGGGGGGCGAAGACCTCAAAAAGTGCTATCAATGCGCAACCTGTTCGGTGGCCTGTGCCATCTCACCGGATAACAAACCGTTTCCCCGCAAAGAGATGATTGCCGCATCCTGGGGCTTGAAAGACAAACTGGTGGGCAGCTCCGACATCTGGCTGTGCCACAACTGCGGTGACTGCTCGACGCGCTGTCCGCGGGAAGCCAAACCGGGCGACGTGCTGGCAGCGGTCCGCACCTATGCCATCGGTGAATATGCCCGGCCCAAATGGCTGGTCAATGCCCTCAAGGACCCCAAAAAACTGCCGCTTCTGCTGGCCATCAGGGCCTCCG
>JASFJF010000354.1:0-4761 GCA_050122255.1 Desulfobacterales bacterium | reverse complement strand
GGCCCTGACGGAAAGCTTCGGCATTGTGCTGGATCGCAAGGCCTATCAAAAATTTTTCATCCCCGGCGGGCAATCCTATCGTGCCGGCAAATATGCTGTTGAGGCAGATTGTTCCCAGGCAGCTTATTTCTGGAGCGCGGCCGCCATTAACGGAACGCAAATTAAAGTGACGGGCATCAACAGCGCTTCAGTTCAGGGCGATGTGCACTTTGTCAATTTGCTGGAACAAATGGGGTGTGGTGTTTCCAGGGAATCAGACGGCATTACGGTCAGCGGCGGACCGCTGAATGCTATTGAAGCCGACTTGGCCGATATGCCCGACCAGGTGCCGACGCTAGCCGTGGTAGCCGCCTTTTCCGAGGGCACCACCGTGATTAAAAACGTGGCCCATCTGAAATCAAAAGAAAGCGACCGCCTGGGCGCCACAGTAACCGAGCTGAACAAAATGGGCATCAAGGCCAGCTGCACCGAGAGCACCTTGACGATCAGGGGAGGCCGGCCGCAGGGGGCGGTTGTTGAAACTTACAATGACCATCGCATCGCCATGAGTTTTGCCGTCGCGGGTTTAACGGTGCCCGGGATCTGTATTCGAAACGAAAGCTGTGTCGACAAATCCTTTCCGAACTTCTGGCAGGTTTTCGAGGGGCTATATCAGTGATGAACCTTTTTTTGATTGGATACCGCTGCAGCGGCAAAACGACAGTCGGCAAATCGATTGCTAAAAATTTAGGCTGGGCCTTTGTCGATGCAGACACAATGCTGACAGCCGCATGCGGCAAAAACATTAAAGAGATCATCGACACCGAGGGCTGGGCGTCTTTTCGCCGTAGGGAGCGCTCAACGCTCAAGCAGATCTGTGCAAGGCAGCGGCAGGTGGTGGCCACCGGTGGCGGCGTGGTGCTTGATGCCGCCAGCATCGCGGCGATGAAAACCAGCGGCCAGGTGGTCTGGTTAAACGCATCGGCGGACACCATTCGCTCCAGAGTGCAGGCGGATACCAACACCGAGCATTTACGACCAGCGCTGACCGAAAAAGGAACGCTGGCAGAAATCGAAGACCTGTCGAGGGAGCGCCGCCCGCTTTATGAACGCGCCAGTGATTTTGCCGTCCAGACCGATGGGTTGCCGATTGATGAAATTGTCCAAAAAATCCTTGCTCGGTTAAATGAAAACAAAGTCAAAAAGCGTTCGTTTTAAGGGTTTAATTTAAGCGCTGTTCAATATTAGGAGGAAAAAGTACATGTCCAGTTCATTTGGCACCGTATTTCGCGTCACCACTTTCGGTGAGTCCCACGGCCAGGGCGTCGGTGCCGTAGTTGACGGCTGCCCATCGGGAATATCGCTAAACGAAGCCGATATCCAACCACAGTTGGACAGGCGGCGTCCGGGGCAGAGCAACTTGACAACTTCAAGGGAAGAGGCCGACCGGGTTGCTATACTGTCAGGGGTCGACAACGGCGTGACCCTGGGGACGCCCATCACACTGATAGTCAAGAATACCGATCAGCGACCGGGTGATTATCGCCAAATGCGTTCGATACCGCGGCCTTCGCACGCTGATTATACCTACCAAATAAAATACGGTTTTCAGGCTTTAAGCGGTGGAGGGCGCGCCAGCGCCAGAGAAACCATCGGTCGCGTGGCCGCCGGTGCCATTGCCGAAAATTTTTTGAGAGAGCGCTACGGAATAGACATTGTTGCCTGGGTCAACTCTGTTTCTACGATCGAGGCTCCGGCAGTGGACATGTTCAACATTGCACGCCACGCTGTCGATCAGTCTGCGGTGCGCTGCCCGGATGCATCGATTGCGGAAAAAATGATCGCTGCGATTGAAACCGCAAAGGATGCCGGCGATTCCCTGGGGGGCATTATTTCGTGTGTCTGCCGCAATGTTCCCGCCGGGCTTGGCGAGCCGGTGTTTGACAAAGTTGAAGCCATGCTGGCCCAGGCCATGCTGTCGATTCCGGCGACCAAAGGCTTTGAAATCGGTTCGGGCTTTGCCGGCTCACGCATGCGCGGATCCGAACATAATGATGCTTTTATAAAAAAAGGTGCTCGATTGGGCACTGCCACCAATTTCAGCGGAGGCGTGCAGGGCGGCATCACCAATGGCGAGCCGGTTGTTTTTAGGGTGGCCTTCAAACCCCCGGCCACCATCAGCCTGCCCCAAGAAACGGTTGATTTTGAAGGCAATGCTACGGTCCTTGAAGCCCGGGGGCGACACGATCCGTGTGTGGTCCCGCGCGCCGTTCCCATTGTCGAAAGCATGGCGGCATTGGTGCTGGTGGACCTTACCCTGCGACAGAAGATGCGAGCCGATGAAACTATCAAATAAATTAACCGCCATAGCAGGGTCACAGACCGTGGCCTTTACAACCCTGATTCAACAATTGCAACAGCAGGGCCGGCAGGTGATCGATCTGGCAGTGGGTGAGCCGCAGCTGGACACACCGGCGGCGGTGATCGCAGCCACCCAAAATGCGCTGACCGCCCAAAAGACCCGCTACAGCCCGGTAAACGGTCTTTTAGAGCTTCGAACCCTGCTGGCAAAGCAGTTTGACGGATGGGGCATGGACAACATCCTGATTACCAACGGCGCCAAGCAGGCATTGTATATGATTTTCCAGGCAATCTGCGATTTTGCCGACGAAGTGATTGTCCCGGTGCCTTACTGGGTGAGTTTTGTCGAGCAGATCAAACTGGCCGGTGGCCGGCCGGTGCCGGTGGCAACGCAACATCATCAGCTTGATATCGCCGCCATTGAACAGGTGCTTACCCCGCGCACAAAGGCCATTCTAATCAACTCACCCAACAATCCCAGCGGAGCAGTCTATCCCATGGAGGACTTGCACACAATTGCCCGGCTGGCAGCGGATTACGACCTGTTTATCGTCGCCGATGAAGCGTATAACGCATTCGTTTATGATGGGGCTGTTTATACCAGCATGTTCGATCTTGAGACCGCCCGCGAGCGGTTGGTGGTGGCGCGCAGTTTTTCAAAAAGCTACAGTATGACCGGCTTTCGCATCGGCTACGTTGCTGCCCCGGTAGAGGTTATTGCCGCCCTGTCTAAAGTTCAAAGCCATTTGTCCGGCAATGTCTGCACCTTTGCCCAATACGGTGCCCTGGCAGCCCCAGCATTAGAAGAATGGTTATCCAACCGGCAGACGGACCTGCAGCAAAAAAGAGATATGGCCTATGAACGGGTTTCACAGATGTTTGACTGCATTCGACCGCAGGGTGCCTTTTATCTTTTTCCAGATGTGTCATCGGTTTTAAAAAATAATGAGACATCGGAGGCGTTAGCCCGGCGGATTTTAGAAGAGGCCGGCGTGGCGATGGTTGCCGGTGAGGCTTTTGGCATGGCCAAGCATTTGCGTATATCCTTTGCGGTTTCAGAGGATAATCTCATCAACGGACTAAAACGCATAGCAGAGGTATTATGATCGGCATTATTGGATTCGGGCGCTTTGGAAAACTGGCCGCCAGATATCTGGCCGAAGATTTTGAGGTTTTGGTTTATCATCGCAGCGATAGATCAACCGAGATCAAAGAATGCGGGGCCCGCACGGCGTCGCTTGAAGAGGTTTGCCGCCAAAAAATGGTTATTTTATGTGTCCCGATTTCAAAATTGCAGGAGGTGCTGGTTGACATCGCACCGCTTTTGAAAGAAGGCGTTGTGGTTGTCGATGTCTGCTCGGTAAAAGTCTATCCGGTCCGGTGGATGCAGGCAACGCTGCCGGAAACGGTTTCGATTCTGGCCACCCATCCGATCTTTGGACCCGACAGCGCTGCGGATTCCTTAAAAGGCCACAAAATCTTTATTAGCCCGATCCGAATCGACAAAAAGCATTATCAAAAGGTCAAAACCTATCTGGCGTCAAAAGCATTGGCCCTGATCGAATCGACGCCGGAGGATCATGATAAGCAGATTGCCATCAGCCTGGCGCTGACCCATTATATCGGAAGAAGCCTGTCGGCGTTCGGCGCCGCGCCGCTGGGTATCGACAGCGAAGGGTACAAGCGATTGCTGCATATTCTGGAGGTGGTTGAAAACGACACCTGGCAACTGTTTTATGATATGCACCGCTATAATCCGTATGCCCAGGAAAAACGAACCGCATTTATGCAGGCCATGCAAAAAATAAATGACCAACTCAACTAAAACACATCTCCAAAATACGCATTATGTTTCTAAGGCGCGTTAAACTGGTAAGGTGTGCAATCGCCTGATAACTGTGTATTTGCAATAAATTCCGTTGATAAAAAAACGAAATACTCGCCACAGGCGATAGGGTTTGGCCGTTCTCTTCCGGAGAATGGCCATAGGTAATCCTGATAATCCTGTAAATTCTGTCTAAAAAATTTTATATGTAAATCAAAACAATTTTCACAAATAGCCAAGAAATTCCGCAACAGTAAAAGAACAGAATCAAAATCTCCCCAAAATTTAACCAGGAGTAAAGAGATGCCTGAAGAACCAAAGCATTCAAAAATTTTAGTCATTCATGGACCCAACCTCAATATGCTGGGCATGCGGGAGCCGGACATCTATGGACATCAAACTTTAGAGGAAATAAACACCGCACTATTAGCGACGGCAGAGCGGCTGGGCCTGGCGGTTGAAACCTTCCAGTCCAATCATGAAGGCGAGATGGTTGACCGGATTCAGCAGGCACACAATGCCTTTGATGGGATCATTATCAATCCGGCAGCCTATACCCACACCAGTATCGCCATCCGGGATGCGCTTTCGCTGCT
>JASFJF010000353.1:0-4783 GCA_050122255.1 Desulfobacterales bacterium | reverse complement strand
ATCTGGTTGAAAGGATTAGAACCGAGGAACCGGATGAGGTAATCCTTCACGTCCGGCACTGTGGGGGGTGCGTCGGGTAACCGGCGCATCTACCCGGAAGTTATATTCCTTGCAAAAAATTAAAGACTTGCGTATGCAATATGCAACCAAGCATTTTGTGCACTATGACAAGAAGTGTTCTTTTTTATATTCTTGAATTTGACCGAGGACTGTCGGCAATAGGCGGATTGCCTGTGGGGCATGGCCGACGGTTGCGCGTCAAAGGATTTATGTAAACAGATAGCCTGGACAGGCAAAATGGCACATAGGCAGTTGAAGACAATGTTATTTTCAAGCATATTTGTGCTGGCATGGGGTTGTTGGACAATTGCTGGCACAGCCATGGCGGAAGGTCCTTCTTTCGACTGCAACAAGACGTCCGGCAGTATCGAGGAATTGATCTGCAAAGATAAAGAACTCTCTTCTCTGGACCACAGTCTTGCCAGGGTATATGCAGAAGCTTTAAAAATAGCTACCAGCGAACATCCGCCAGTGCTTAAAGCGGAGCAGCGCGGTTGGATTAAAGGCCGGAACGAATGCTGGAAAAGCAATAACCCTCGTTATTGCACTGAGAGCGCCTACCAGTTGCGCATCGCTGAGCTGCAGGCGCGTTATCGTTTGGTGCCGGCAAATGGCCCAATCTGGTACTTGTGCAATGGCGACCCGCGAGATGAGGTGGTTGTCACCTTCTTCCAGACCAACCCGCCGACACTTGTCGCTGAGCGCGGTGACCAGGTATCGCTGATGTACCTGCAACCGGCCGGTAGCGGCTTGAAATACCAAGGGCGAAACGAATTGTTTTGGGAACACAAGGGTGAGGTAAAGATTGTCTGGGGATATGGCAGTCCAGAGATGATTTGCTCAAAGCGACCGTCGGCGGCGCAGCTCGCTTCAAATGTCGGGGCAGCGGAACCTCCTTTACCCTTAGCTGATTTGCCCGTCGCAGACATGGAGCGCGTCGACCCGGCAGAATATAAGGCAGCTTCTGATCTTGCTGCGGGCGGAATCGCTCCGCTTGATATCGTCCTGAAGATCGTGGGCCCCTTTGAGGGCTCGACGCAGCATATCATTCAAGAAAACGAAGGCAGAGAAGCGCCTTCAGTATCCCGCATAACGGTGTTGAGGGATGGACTCATGGACGATTCGGTCAGGGGCGTAAGGTGGGACACTGCCCTGGAAAAAACAACGGCCGGCGTTTGGCGCATCAAGGAGGTTAAGCGGGCTTGGCTTTGTTGGCGTGGTGGGGATGGGGAGCAACCGGCCCGGTTTGAAACGATGTTATGCCCTTGAGGGCATCCAGCCGCTAATTGAAGCCGGTGGGTGATAGCATCAGCTTGCGCTGCCGGAACGCCACTTCAAGGCAAGGTAAGAAAGTTTCGGGATAGCCGTTTGATATCCCAAGTTTAGACTTAATTATATTGCAGCTTATTTAGTCCAATCTACGAAATCCCAAACCGCCATATTACAATCAGCACATTAAACAAATTTTGCGCCCTTCCAAAACGCACCAACACGCACGAAACCTTGGAAATTAGTCGGCAGCAATATATTTCGATTCTAATACGAATTTTAAACCCATGACCTTGTAAAGTATTTGGAAGTGGGTACTATATAAAACATTGTATCTTTCCAGTGTGCTCTGTACTGATGAATATCACCAATCGAACTCTTTACAACATGTGTGGATCTGAGAGCTATAGAAATGAAACTGCGTAATCGCTGGTTTAAAATTTTTCTCATATCAACAATTGTCATCATTGCATTCGTTGTTATCAAAACAATTTATAGATCAAGCACTTTCAAACCCCAGTCCATTTTAGAAGTTCCTTTTAAAGAAAGAGCGCAATCGAAATTCGACGACGAAGTCAGGGTAACAGCAGCGGTCCTAAGTGCTGAAGAAAGTCAGCAGATTTTTGGCGTCAGCCTGGCTAAAAAAGGGATCCAACCGGTTTGGATCAGGGTTGAGAACCACGACACCAGACCCTATTGGCTGATGTATTCCGGATTAGATCCGAATTATTTTTCTCCAATTGAAGCTGCACAAGTAAATCATTCCATTTTTTCAAAATCACTCAACACGAAAATCGAAGAACGTTTCAGGGTCTTTGGTTTCAGAAATCCGATTGCCTCCGGCACTTCGGTTTCGGGTTTTATCTATGCCAATCTTGATGAAGGCACCAAGGTGGTTGACATTAGATTACTTAGGTTTAACACACACGGTTTTGGAAAAACTAAATTCTTCACCTTCATTCTTCCAGTGCCGGGAATCAAGGCGGATTATCACGATGTTGACTTTGAAAGACTTTACACCAGTAATGAAATCGTTGATTTAGATGAAAATGAGTTGAGAATAGCACTTGAAAACCTGCCCTGCTGCACGACCAATGAAGATGGAACTCAACAGGGTGATCCGCTTAATCTCGTATTGATCGGGACCTTCGATGTTATTGCCGCCGCTTTTATCCGCAGGGGATGGCTGGCTGCTGAACAGACATATGGAAAAGCAATATGGAAGACGGTAAAATCGTTTGTGTTTGGTTCAAAATACCTTTATTCACCTGTTAGTCCATTGCACCTGTATGGTCGGCGACAGGATCGTGCCGGACAGAAACCGCGCCAAACCGTCCATCAAAGAAATCATCTGCGATTGTGGCTTAGTCCCATGCGTTATCAGGGACTACCGGTTTGGATCGGTCAAATTAGTCGGGACATCGGCGTGCGTTTAACGTTGAAAGCCTGGCCACCGGTGACCCACAAAATCGACTCGGATATTGACGAAGCCCTGCATGCCCTCCTTGAGGATATGGTTTATTCCCAGCAGCTTGCTAAAGTTGGATGGGTTAAAGGTGTTGGTGCCGCGACCCGCGCAAAACCGCGCCATAATCTTACAGGGGATCCTTACTTTACTTTTGGATTGCGTTTGGTTCTCATGTTTGAAAAGACCCCACCGCGCTCGTCTGAGAATATCCAAAGCTTTTTTTGGGAGGAAAGTCCGGAATCTACCATGCTCCAACGACTGACGACTGACCGAAAACAGGATTTCGACGAGATGAGATAAAATGCAACTCATTCATTAATATAGACGACAAGCTGCAAGGCGATCCGTAATTTTATACGCCAGCAAAAATCGAAAAGGAGAATAGCATATGTATGCACGGCAGCTTTTGCGTAAATTCATATTTTTGTCGCTGGTTTTTGTAATGATCGCGGTCTCCGGGTGTATCGTTCATGGAGCAAAAAAAGACAAGGGTGAGACAAAAGACGAGCACGCCATCAACGAGGCAACACTTCAATCCCATGTGATGAGTTTTGCCGATCGGTTTTATGCCATCATGGCATCGGAGTTTGCAGAATATGTTGACCAAAAGCCGTCGAAAAAAAATCGCTATGAAGTTCAAAAAATGGTCACCTATTCGGCATCACAGGCCTATATTGTAGCCAGCGAAGAAGATCCGGGCGTTGCCCTGCTTGATGTCATGTCAATGGTTATGCTGGGACGTATCATCTTCCAGGAAGAAGGATTAAAAAGATACGGCCAGAAGGTTCAACCCATAATCAGGGGTTTTGAAAGGGCTGAAAAAGACATCATGCAAATTGCAGCGGGAATACTAACGGCGGATCAGTTGAAAAACGTGAAGAATATTGTCAGAAGGTGGCGGCAAAACAATCCGGAGGTGTTATTTTTCCCTTTAGTTCGGTTCAGCGATTTTTCTGCCGGTCGCAGGGGATCTAAACTGACCAGAGCCGATGACCCCGATGGGATATTTGAATCCGTTGAGATGGCTACTGTTCAAGCAGAGGAAATGCGTTTGCTTGCCGAGCGGGGTATTTATTTAGCGACCCGCTTGCCGCAGTTATGGGGCCTTTTTGGGGAGCTATGGCTGTCGAGGCTGCTCGACAATCCAGATGTGATAAAGATTCTGGCGGACCTCTCCCAACTCTCAGATGTATCTACTCAACTGGCAACTAATCTACCGGATCAAATTACAAAAGAGCGAAAAGCGGCCATCAAACAGGCTATGGAAAGTATTTCGAAGGAGCGTTCCAAAGCGATCAAGCAATTAGTCAATGAAGTTTCTACCGAAAGAAAAGCAGCCATTAATGATTTTTTAGCAGAAGAGCAGCGCATCTCAGGACTGCTGAGCGACCTCAGGCAAACCCTTGAAGCCGGTAATCAGCTCATCGCGTCCGCCAATACCCTAATGGCCGATCAGGCCAATCCGGCTGGTCAAGCCAAACCCTTTGACATTGAGGACTACCAAAAAACCTTGGTGGAGCTGTCAAATTCAGCGCAAGAGCTCACCAAATTGGCAACGACAGTTGAACGAATCAGCAGTGACATCGGTGTTGACGAGCTGGTTCCCATGGTCATAAAAGCATTGGAAGAGACAGAAAGCGAAAGTGAAAAACTGGCTAACTACATCACGCGCATGCTTTTGGTTATTATCGGAGTCTGGTTTGCCGCATATGTTATTGCAAAGCTGCTTATAATATACGTTTCAAATAAGACAAAGGCCTCTTCAAAGTAGGCTGCCACACAAATAATCTCGCACCACTTTCTGATTGACTTTTTTTACATTAGCAAGCGAAAGCTCTAAAAATTATCAACTTTAGGTTTCGGCTATGAATCCATCATCGCAATAATTTTCACCTTACATAAACAAATCTTAGAAGAATTACCCCTCAACTGGCCTCTGCATTGCACCGGGGTTTTTTATTGCCAAAAGATGATATCTGCAACATT
>JASFJF010000352.1:0-4787 GCA_050122255.1 Desulfobacterales bacterium | reverse complement strand
ATGTTGACTCCATCCAGATGCGGCCGCCATGCATATCGATTATTTTTTTGGAAATTGAGAGACCCAGACCGGTTCCGCCCTTTTTGCGGGTACTGGATCCGTCGGCCTGATGAAACTCATCGAAGATATTCTGTTGATCGGCTTCTGTAATTCCGGGACCCGTATCATGCACTGAGACTAAAAATGTTTCGTTAGCCACTTTCACTTCGACTTTAACCTCCCCCTCATCGGTAAATTTAATCGCGTTTCCCAGCAAGTTTAACATCACCTGAGCAATGCGTTGTTCGTCTCCCTTACCGATGGTAAGATCTTTGGGGACCTCGACTTTCAATTCCAGGTTTTTTTCCGCTACCAAGGCCTCCACTGAGGTTGAGACCGTTTTAATCACCTCTTCCATCGAATATTCATTGAGAGAAAGGGTGAGCCGTCCCGCCTCGATCTTGGAAAGATCCAAAACATCATTGATGAGATTGAGAAGATGGCGGCCATTTTTTTCAAGGCGTTCTATAACCTCCTGAATTTTTTCAGGTACAGCGCCGTAAATGTTATCCAGAATCAACTCCGTATAGCCCAAGATGGCATTTAATGGCGTTCTCAATTCATGGCTCATGTTGGCAAGGAACTCGGACTTATGCTGGTTGGCGCTCTCCAGCTCGCGCCCCTTCTCTTCGATTTCACGGAAAAGCCGGGCGTTGTGAATGGCAAGCACAGACTGAGAGGCAAAGGTTTGAAGCAGGTCCAGCACAGGCGCGGGAAATTCGCCGGCCGCCTTACGCCGCACCACCAGCCCTCCAATTAAACGATCTTCACGCAACAACGGTAACGCCAGCAAGGCACGATAACCGGCCTTTTGAACGTAAGATAGGGGGTAGTCCGGCACGTCTGCGAGATCCGGAATCTGGACAGGTGTGTACTCAGCAGCAGCCTGACCGATAACCGTTTGGTCCCCCACACGCAATCTCGACTCGCGCAGCGCTTCAATAAGGTCGGCAGGAGCGCCATAGTTTATGCGCGGCATAAAGACGCCCTCTGCTTCGTCGAACGCATAGATCGTCCCTGCATCTGTCTTTGAGAGCTGCACTGCATGGCGCACAATGCTTGTCAAGACCGTCTCCAGATCAAGGGTGGAGCTGACGGCCTGGCTGACCTCCCCGAGGGCTTTCAGCTCTTCGACAGACTGCGCCAGCTCGCGGGTGCGTAATTCAACCTTATGCTCCAACGTACGGCTGTAATCTTCCAGTTTGTCCTTGCTTTCTTGAAGCTCTGCAAATAAGTGCTTGATCGATCCACGCATGACATCCAGATGCTGTGCCAATGCGCCAATCTCATCACTGTTGCTTTTATCAACAAAAGTGTCCAAATCACCCCGGGCAATCAATGAAGCTGATTCCTGCAACTTGAGTAAAGGTGATGAGATGTACCGCCTGGTGATGAAGATGGATGTGAGCCAAATGGCAGCGATGATAAGGATTGAAAGGGCTATTGTGCTGTAAATTTGAATCAGCACCTGTTTTTTTACGTTTTCACGTGACATCACGATTAAAATCGTGCTGATGACACTGTCTTTAAAGTAAATATCGGATGATTTGGCAATCAGATCGGCGCCTTTGAAGGATTGCTGCGGTGTTCCCAACTGATCTTCCTTGAGTTGAAAGCCACCTCGATTTTTCGCGGTAATCAGCTGATCTTTCCATGATATTCGGATGTGCACAATGGATTCGTCTAAAAATAAGGCATCAACAAAATCATTTACGACCAGGTAGTCCATGTTCCATAACGGTGTTGGCAGACTATTCTGGGCAAACATGATGGCGTTGTCTATACGCTTTTGCATTTCGCTTTCGATTCTGTTGATATCAACAATGATGACGACCGCAGCAAAAGCAATCAGCAATAGGGTAAGTATGCTGATCAGGATATAACTGAAACGGCGGCTGATGCTGTTGACTTTCAAAGAGGTTGCCCACGAGGCCGGTTTGTGCATAGACTCAATCCTATATGACGTGTTGGTTCCGCTGCTTAAAGGCGATGTCTGGATTAAAGCAATCGGAGTATTTTAGTCTTTAACTTCTGGAAATGGATCATCTTCTAATTTAAGGTTCCATTTTTTTTGAATTTTTCCGATGGTGCCATCCGCTACCATTTCATCAAAAGCGCTTTTCCACTTTTGAACAATCGAATCCGAGGTCTTCTTTGAAAAGGCAATCATAAGATCGATTTCGCGAAGGTGATAGACCTCTTCAAAGCTGGTATGGTCAACACCGGCCAAATCACAAACGGTTCTGAGACCCGGTATTTTATAGGCCCATAAATCAATACGACCCAGTGCAAGCTTTTTCGCATTTAATTGTTCATCCGAGACAGGTTCAAGATTTGTGAATCCTTGACTTTGGAGTAAACGCCCCCTGGTATCGTCTCGAAGTGTTCCAATGCGTTTTACTTTTTTGGCATCTTCCAGATCTTTAATTTTGATACCCGAACCCTTTTGGGCGACAAGAATATCTCTTTTCGTGGCTAACGGTCCGACCCATTTAAATTTATCATGACGCACTTTGGTATAGGTCATTCCGAATAGTATTACGTTTTCGTCTTCAAGCGCCATTTTGTAAGCTCTTGCCCATGGGTACACCTGGATTTCCGCTTCAGATCCAACTCTTCTCTGGATTTCTCGTACGATCTCCACAGAAGGACCCACCAGGACACCATTATCGACATAGTTTAAGGGGGGCAAATTTTCTGTTAGAATCGTCAATTCAGCAGACAGCACAGATTGACCTACGAGCAGAAGTATTGCGGCCGCCAATCGAAAAAGCTTTTTCATGACCGATCTCCTTTTTTGTTATGCGGATCAAAGGCCTGAATGCCTTTAGACATTCTCAAGGATAAAAGATGGTTATTTGCTCAGGATTCAGATTAAAAGCAGGCTGTGCTTCAGAATGAGGGCAGACAAGAATCAGTGATGTCGCAGCGATTTGACAATTGCGGTCATGGTGCGTATTCGATGAGAAAAAATTTATAAAATGAGGGCAGCAAAGTCAATAATTCTTGTTAAAAAGCCCAACAAAAATGGACGCCGATGAGTTGATGCGCATACGTTTGAAGCAGTGCGTTTCTGGAAATAAGCCCCAAAACTTCCTTGGCCTCCATCTTAGCCGCATATTCGATTGACAAACCCCTTCCCAGCCACGGATGGGTCTTCTGCCAAAAGAAGTTATATGTCTTGAATTCTTTTACAAGATACGATTATACATTGAGACATCCAATGCATTTTAACGACTGATTTATTTTTTGTGAGCCGCTGTTATCGAAAATAAATATGGTAATACCAACCAGAATGAATTCACAGCCCACCACCGAGACGATGTCAAGCCGCGAGCGCTTCAGGGAGACTATGAGTTACGGCACGCCGGACCGCGTTCCTTATTTTGAGGAGGGCATCCGCAAAGACGTCCTGAGAGCCTGGCGCAAACAGGGGCTGGCCCGAGATGCCGATCTGGCGATGCTGTTTCCTTCCGATCAGCGCGAACGCATCAAAGTGGACCTGGAACCCCGACCGAAATTCACAACCAGGCGTGATCAGATGACCGATTTAAGCAAATTTAAGCGCCGGCTGGATCCCACTGACAAAAAACGCCTTCCCAGTCGCTGGTCCCGGCGGGTCCGAGCCTGGCAAACCAGAAATCATGTCCTGATGCTGCATGTGCATCGCGGCTTATTTCTGACCATGGGCGTCGGAAATTGGGAAACATTTTTAGAATTAATGACGTTGCTCACAGAACAGCCGGAGGTGGTTCGCAATCGAATGCAGATTCAGGGCGAGTTTGCAGCCCGTTTGACCGATCGCATCCTGCAGGAGGTGAGAATCGATGCGATCGTATTCAGCGAGCCCATCGGCGGAAACGACCGACCCTTAATTTCACCAAAGATGTATGAAGAATTTGTGCTGCAAACTTATGAACCCATCCTTGACGTACTCCGCCACCATAAGATAGCGACCGTTTGCTTGCAGACATTTGCCAATGCTCGGATTCTGATTCCCAGCATCTTAAAATGGGGCTTTAACTGTCTGTGGGCCTGTGAGGTTAATATCGATGCCATGGATTACCGCAGCCTGCGCAAGGAATTTGGACGCGACTTACGATTGATCGGTGGCATTGATCTGGATGCGCTGCGCAAAGGGAAAGCTGCCATCCGGCAGGAGATCGAAGAAAAGGTTCCGCCCCTGATCGAGGACGGCGGCTTCATACCGCTGGCAGACGGGCGTGTGCGCGCAGATGTGCCGTTTGAAAATTACGCTTACTATCGACGGCTCTTGGAGGATGTTACGCAACGGAAATGATTATTCCGAAAAATGGGCCCTCAGTGCCCTTCCGAACAGCGCCGCATTTATCCTTTGGATCTTAACATTGTAGTCGGAATTGATCAGGGTATTTTCCGTTACTTTGTTTCCGTTATTTGACCTTGATTTTCGTCATTCGCTTTTTTTTCTTAGGTTTTTTTTTCTTATCAAGATGATCGATATGTTCATCCAGCAAGGCACGCATGGCTTTTAAAAATTCAATTCGAGATTGGGTCATGTGTGTAAAAAAATCTGTTTTCTTCCCTATAATGTTTTCTAAGTCCATAAAAAACTGGCCAACGGGGCAAATTACCATTTTAGATTCACTTTTTTTGGCTGCCATCTTCAACTCCTTCAAAGTAAATGTCCAAGACCTGGCCCTCAAGCTTGGCGTTGACCCGCTCTATTGATGCCACCTGTCTTGGAAGTAAGATATTTCTTTTAAACC
>JASFJF010000351.1:0-4787 GCA_050122255.1 Desulfobacterales bacterium | reverse complement strand
GCTGCGCGGCCTGATTTGGGCCTCAAAGCCTGTTGGCAGTGCGATTGCAAAACCGGTCGGGATTAAGGCGCGATTACCTTTCTTCAGAACCAGATTTTGTCTGATGGCAGCACATAAATCCATGCCTGCCGATTGAGCGGTCATATAACGGGGAAGGGGCATATCAGCATCCGTTTCCGGACGCAAGCGCAAGATTTTAATTACAGGCGTAGGGTTCATCATGTCCTGGGTTCAGGATTCAGAGGTTCAGGGTTTTGAGGTTTCAATAATATGATAGTGTTTTTTTTCTGCTGTTATCAAACCTTTGAACCTTTGAACCCGGGAATTAACACCTTAATGAAGACGAATCATCGTTTAGATGATAATTCTGAATAGACGATCACCCGATTTAGATGTACACAACATCTTCAAAGGGCTTTGGGTCTTTGACCGGTCCCAGCAGCGTTAGTCCCATTTTTTTTCTGATAAACACGCTTTCGGAAAGCGCTAAAATGTCTGCCGCCGTCACCGATTCAACCTGCTCGATAACCTCCTGCAAGGTGATGTCGCGCATAAAATGAAATTCATTCTGGGCACTGCGCACCATTTGATTTTCATTGCTTTCCGATGCCAGCAGCAAACTTCCCTTGGTGTATTCGACCGCGCCTTTGAGTTCGGCAGACGACACCGGCTGTGAGCTGAGCTTATCTAATTCGTTGAGCACCAGAACAGTGGTTTCCAGCGCTTTGGCTGGATCCACTGCCAGATAGATGCCGCACATACCAGTGTCTGCATGAGACATCATAAAAGAATAGACGGTGTAGGCCAGGCCGCGTTTTTCTCTGATTTCTTGAAAAAGCCGCGAGCTCATGTTCCCGCCTAAAATCGTATTTAGCAGGGAGCATGCATAGCGACGCGGGTCCTTTATCGCAAGCCCCGGTGTGCTCAGACAGATATGGACCTGCTCCAGATCCTGATAGTTGACATTCACAACACCCTGGCTCTGCGGGGTGACGCGCTCGCTGATGTGGTTGCCCGGATGAATGGATTCAAACGCCGGCCCCAGTCGATCGGTCAAATGCGTATGGTCCACATTGCCGGCGACCGATACGATAATTCGATCCGGTTGATACAGACGGTGAAAATAATTTTTGATCTGATCGGCCTTAAACTCGATAATATTTTCCTGACTGCCTAAAATTGAACGGCCCAGGGGATTGTCCCCCCAAAAGTTCTTACCCGATAGAAGATGGACATATTCATCCGGGCTTTCTTTGACCATTTTAATTTCTTGCAGAATGACCGGGCGTTCTTTTTCGATTTCTAATGGGTCAAATACAGAATTCAGGAAAATATCGGAGAGGATATCGACCATGGTGTCCAGATGGGTGTCCATCACCTTACCATGGTAGCAGGTGTTTTCCATGGTTGTAAACGCATTGGTGTGTCCGCCGATGGCATCAAATTCCTTGGCAATCTGATAGGCGGATCGACGACGGGTGCCTTTGAAAATCATATGCTCGATAAAATGAGAAAGCCCGCTTTCAGGTGGTTTTTCATCACGGGCTCCCACATTGACCCAGACACCCATTGAAACTGAACGAGTGTGCGGCATTTTCAGACTTAGAATTCGGATACCGTTCTTTAAGCGGGTTTTATCAACGGTTGGCGCCATGCTTTTTTTCCAGGATCGCTTTATGGCTGAGCCGGATTTTGCCATCGCGGCTGATTTCCAGCACCTTGACCTTAAGTGAATCACCTTCTTTGACAACATCGGTTACTTTGGTAATGCGACGATTGGCCAGCTGGGAGATGTGTACCAGACCGTCTGTGCCCGGCAAGATCTGCACAAAAGCCCCAAAATCAGTAACCTTGACAACGGTTCCATCATAAACTGCGCCCACTTCAGGTTCCTGGGTTAGATCTTCTACCATTTTAATCGCCGCCAGACCTTCTTCTTTGGAGTATGCAGCGATTTTAACCAATCCGGAATCATCGATCTCGATACTGGTATTGGTTTCACTTTGGATCCCGCGAATAATTTTACCGCCGGGTCCGATGACCTCGCGGATTTTATCCGGGTTGATCTTAATGGTTGTGATCGTCGGTGCATAGGGCGATATTTCTTTGCGCGGCTCGCTGATGGCATCCAGCATTTTTTTAAGGATAAACAGCCGTCCCACGCGGGCTTGCTCCAGAGCCTTTTGCATGATTTCCTCAGACAGCTCATGGATCTTGATGTCCATTTGCAGCGCGGTGATTCCAGTTTCGGTGCCGGTCACCTTGAAATCCATATCACCGCTATGATCTTCGTCTCCCAGTATATCCGAGAGGATGACAACCTGATCATCTTCTTTTACCAGACCCATAGCAATTCCGGCCACCGGCCCCTTAATGGGCACGCCTCCGTCCATTAATGCCATGCAGCAGGAGCACACGGTGCCCATCGATGAAGATCCATTGGATTCCAAAACCTCGGAAACCAATCGAATGGTATAATCAAATTCATCTTTATCCGGCAATATTCTTTCAATGGCGCGGGTCGATAATCCGCCATGTCCGATATCCCGGCGCGACGGGCCGGCGATCCGTCGGGTTTCGCCCACGGAGTACGGCGGAAAATTATAATGCAGCATAAAGGGTCTAAATTCCTCACCATACAGAGTTTCAACACGTTGCTCATCTTGGCCGGAGCCCAGGGTTAAAACACCCAGGACCTGTGTCTCGCCACGGGTGAAAAGCGCGCTGCCATGCGGTCTGGGCAGCAAACCGACTTCGCAGGTGATCGGTCGAATTTCATCGAATTTACGATTATCGATTCGACGGTTTTCTTTCAAGATCAGGTCCCGGCTGATCTTTTTCTGGAGGTCTTTTAAAATATCGTATACTTCCGATTTGCGCTCCTCATAGTTTTCACCCAGGTTTTCGAATATTTCAGCCTTGAGTTCGCGCACAGTCGTCTGGCGTTTTGTTTTCTCAGGGATTATAATCGCTTCGCGCAGTCGACCGGCAGCTGTTTCGTTGAGGGTATCAACCAACTGCGGATCTTTTTGCGGCGGATCGAATGTGCGCTTCGGTCGGCCATTTGATTCCTTTAATTTGAGCTGTAGATCAATCAGTGGCTGCATTTCGCGGTGACCGAAAAAGATCGCTTCAAGCATATCGGCTTCGCCGATCACATCGCCGCCGCCTTCAACCATGACCACGCCGGTTTTGGAGCCGGCAACGATGATATTGATATCGCTATTTTCCAATTCAGAAGAGGGCGGATTAATTTTTAATTGGCCGTCAATTCGGCCCACGCGCACACAGGCAATCGGACCGGCAAAGGGAATATCTGAAATCTCCAGCGCGGTCGAGGCGCCGATCATTGCGAGCGTATCCGGGTCATTTTCCTGGTCCATTGATAAAACGGTTGCAATGACCTGGGTTTCATAACGCCAATCTTTGGGAAACAGAGGCCGGATCGGTCGGTCGATCAGGCGAGCGGTTAAGGTCTCTTTTTCGCTCGGTCGGCCGATTTCACGACGAAAGTAGTTCCCCGGGATCCGACCGGCAGCATATATTTTCTCCTGATATTCAACGGTCAGGGGTAAAAAATCCGCAATCCTGACATCATGGGCAGCGACAACCGTCACGAGCACAATCGTATCTCCATATTGTACAACAACGGATCCGGATGCCTGCTTGGCGACTTTGTCAGCCTGGATGGTGAGGGCTCTGCCCCCGATTTCTTCTTTGAGTAAAATTTCCATGTTTTCTCCTAATTCTAAACCACGCCAATGTGTTCCAGCCTCAAATACGGCAGCGTTATCGTTTCTGACGTTGCCTTGCCGGCCCGCAACGGTCCAAAATATCAGTGCCGAAACCGTTGAAATTTGAGGCGCAAGGGGTGCGACAATTCGGCGAATTACCGTTTCAACCCTAACGTATCGATGATGGCCCGATAGCGATTGACATCTTTGTGTTTCACATAATTTAACAGCCGGCGGCGCCTGCCGACGAGCATCAGCAAACCTCTGCGGGAATGATGATCCTTTTTGTGAACTTTCAGATGCTCAGTAAGGGAGGAAATGCGATAGGTCAACAAGCCGACCTGAACTTCCGGCGATCCGGTGTCTGTTTCGTGAAGTTTGAATTTGTCAATCAGTTTCTTTTTTTCTTCTGTGTCAAAAACCACTGTTACGGCCTCCTGTTCGGATAATTAGCATTTATAGCGTCTTTTAAATTGTCGAATTTGGAAAAACACAGGCGTAGGTCAATCTGTCCTGGTTTTTGTTATACCTTAGCACAGCCAGTAAAACGTTGTCGGCATCCACTACCTTCAAGTGGGTGTCATCCGCCTTCAAATTTTCTGACAAGCGCTCAAAATCTATGTCGGCTTTGTAAATGGGCTGACCATGTCTGATTTTTTTCATCAAATTTTGACCGGCCCGGCATTCTGGCATGTCCCCCAGCGCATCTGTCATGCTGATAAAATTGCCATTCACCTCACGCGCTAATGCCTGCCTTTCCAATTGCGGCAGCGAAATGGCCTGTTGCAGGTTAAAGCCGCTGCTTTGCGTTCGTTTGAGTGCCAGCAGATGACCGCCGCATCCCAGCTGTTTACCAATATCGGCACACAGAGTGCGGATATAAGTTCCGGCAGAACATGCCACTTCTAATTGGACCAGCGGCAATTTAATTTCAAGAATTTTTATTCTTGAAATATGAACCCGTCGGGCGGGTTTCTGGACCGGCCGACCCTGCCGGGCAAATTTATATAATGGCGTCCCCTTGTGTTTAAGTGCCGAAAAGACCGGCGGATG
>JASFJF010000350.1:0-4810 GCA_050122255.1 Desulfobacterales bacterium | reverse complement strand
AAAAAGATGGCATTAACCGGTATTCAGATTTTTAAATTACTGCCGAAAACCAACTGCAAGGAATGCGGTGTGCCGACCTGTCTGGCATTTGCCATGAATCTGGCTTCCGGCAAAGCGGAATTGGACAGCTGCCCATACGTTTCAGATGAGGCCCGGGAGCAACTGGCTGAAGCTTCCGCACCACCGATTCGTCCGGTGCCCATCGGCAAAGGCGTCCGTGCTGCCACCACGGGAGGCGAAACGGTTCAGTATCGTCACGAAAAAACATTTTTCAATCCCACGCTGCTGGCTGCCACGGTTCAATCTGACATTGCCGAGTCGGATCTCGAAACCAAACTAAAGTCCTGGAATGCATTTCAATATGAACGCGTGGGCTTGAATTTGCGGCCGGAACTGGTGGCCCTCAAAGATGTCAATGGCGACAAGGATGCTTTTACCAAAGCCGCCAAAAAAATTGCCGAATCTTCTGAATTCAACCTGGTGCTGATGACCGAAGATCCCGGTGTTATGAAGGCCGCCGTTGATGTTTGCGGGTTCAAACGCCCGTTACTGTATGCAGCCACTGACAACAATGTGGATGAAATGGGGGCACTGGCCAAGGAACAAAGCTTACCCCTTGCCGTGCGGGCCGATTCGGCGGGCGGTCTGGTACCATTGACCGAAAAGCTTATCGAGATGGGAATCAAAGATATTGTTCTGGACCCCGGGTCCCGCGAAATAAAGCAGGCCCATCAGGACCAGGTGGCCATCCGCCGGGCGGCGCTCAAAGACCTGAATCGCTCGGTGGGATTTCCGACCATCCTTTTTCCGAACGAGATGGCCTCGAATCTGGACATGGAAACGTTGATTGCCGCAACTTTTGTTGCCAAATATGGCGGCATTGTTGTGCTTTCGGATTTTGCCGGCGACAGCCTGTTTCCCCTCCTGCTGGAACGCTTAAACATCTATACCGATCCCCAGCGGCCCATGACGGTAACCGAAGGTATTTATGAAATTAATAATCCGGATGAAAATTCACCGGTGATGGTGACGACTAATTTTGCATTGACGTACTTTATCGTTTCCGGTGAAATCGAAGGCAGCCGGGTTCCCTCCTGGTTGCTGATCAAGGATTCCGAAGGCCTCTCGGTTATGACTGCCTGGGCGGCTGGTAAGTTTGCCGGAGATGATGTCGGCATGTTCGTCAAAAAATCCGGGATTGCGGACAAGGTCAAGAACCAGGAACTCATCATTCCGGGATATGCCGCCGCCATTGCCGGGGATGTTGAGGAAGAACTGCCGGGCTGGCAAATTACGGTAGGACCAAGAGAAGCGGCCCATATCCCCGGGTTTCTCAAGGCAAAATAAAATTGCTTGGAATAATGGAATAATGGCATGATGGAATGATGTTTATAAAGGATCTGACCCCTTACCCATATTTCCAATATTCCAGCATTCCAACATTCCAATTTGGGCGAAGCCCTAAACCAGTGGGAGGGAGGGTCTATGTATTTAATCGGAGAAAGTCTAAACGTCATATCAACAAAGATCGGCACGGCCTTTAAAGAACGGGACCCCAAGCCGATCCAGGAGGAGGCCCTTTTCCAGAAGGAAAAGGGGATGGATTACATCGACATCAACCTCGGTCCGGCCAAAAAAGACGGCCACGAGTTGATGCCCTGGGTGGTGCAGACTGTTCAGGAGGTCGTCCCGGATGTGCCACTGGCATTGGATACTTCCAATATCGATGCCATCGAGGCGGCACTCAAGGTCTACAAGGAAACCCCCCAGCCGCCGCTGATCAATTCGATCATGGTCCGCCCTGAACGGTATGAACGAATGGTTCCTCTGGCGGCCGAACACAACGCGGATTTTATCGCCCTGATGTGGGGGCCCGAGGGCCTGCCGCGCGATGAAAATGAGCGGGCGGCGCTGGCAGTCGAATTACTGTATTTTGCCAATGAAGCCGGAATCCCCAACGAAAAGATCTGGGTTGACGGCATCGTTACCCCGGTCAACATTCAGCAGCCCCAGCTGATTAGTCTGATGACCTTTCAACAAATGCTGCCTGAAATTGCTCCGGGAGCCAAGAGCACCTGCGGTCTTTCCAATATTTCCAATGGACCGCCGGACCATCTGCGTCCCATTTTGAACCAGACCTATATGGTCATGCTCGAAAAATATGGCATGTATTCTGTGATTGCTGATCCACTGGATGACACCCTGATCGATATTGCCAAGGGCAAGCGTCAGGACGTCGTCGACCTGATATCCGGCATGCTGGATGGCAATGAACCGGACATGGGTTCGCTTTCCGAAGAGATGCAAAATTACGTCAAAACCGTCAATGTTATTCTCGGAAATTCGCTGTATTCGGATTCCTGGCTTGAGCTTTAGAATCGCTCGGGCCAATGGATGTGCGTTTCATCCTGTGGCTCCAGGCGCTCATAGATTTGCATGCCACAAATTTTAAAACAAGCCTCACCTGTTACAGGTGGGGCTTTTCTTGTCATCGTCGGGTCGTTTGTTGCCCGTTGTCCGTGGCGTTAGATACTCTCATAACCGCGCCAATCCCTGGCGTTTTCTTGAAATCGGCCTTGAACTTTGGTACGCTTAGCAAGGTTCTGGGTTCTGGATTCTGGGTTCAGAGGTTCAGAGGTTCAAAGGTTCCGGCCTTTGGATGCTTTCCAGCTGTCCTTCGATCTTATATTCTCTGGCTTCTCTAGTTATCTAACCCCTGAACCTCTGAACGTTGAACCTTTGAACGAATGGCTGATACCTGACAGCCAATACTTGAAATTTTTCATGTTTAAATTTCTGTTTTACCAAGGAAAGATGACCCGCGGTGAAAGTTAAATCCAAAGCGCTCGAAGTGAATCTGGCGGATTATCACGTTGACGTCGCCATCGATGCAAAATATTCTACCCTTCAGGAAGTCATGTCCCAGTATTATGGGCTGATGGAAGGGTTAAACACCCTTCTAAAAGAACTCTCCCATCCATATAAAAATTGGCGCTTTATCGTAACCGAAACTCGTAAGTACTCCCTTGAGTATTTTCATTTGATTAAAAATCACCCAAAAGGGCCGGCAGCAGCAAATTTATTAATCGATATTTTTTTTGACGCCGCTCTTTCGGATGTTGAAATGGACCTCAGGGTCGACGCTATTGATAATCTGCAATTGTTTTTGCAGAAAGTCATCAAGGATTCCGGTTCGGCTCTGGAAGCGTTTTTGCCGTGTATCGATAGCGCCTTTTCGCGAATCAACAATTTGCCGGACGACCTATTCACATTCTTTACGCGTAGCTATTATCAAATTAACCGCTTAGCGGAAACTTTCCTGAAATGTGCACCGAAATCCGATGGTGTTTACAGGGCCATTAACCGGTTACTCATAAAATTTTATCATTTTACCTATGGGTACTGGTTAACCGAGCGCGATCCGCGAGCGTGGTTTGAAGCCGAAGTTGTTGATATTGATCGGCGTGGCCTGCATACCGGCTTTATCGAAAATATTTCGCATACACAGCTGAAGGAACAGAAGCGTCGACTGGAAAAGATGACCGCGCATCAGCAACTGGCATCCGATCAAATGCTGAGTTCGCTCCTGAAACTTCCTGGATTCAACCAGATTGTCGATCAATACCGTCAAATCCCGCGACATTTAATGACAGAAGCCGGGGGCAACGGACGCGGGCGGCACCTCAAATTGATATTTTTGTTTCACATTATGAGCATCGCCGGGTTATCGCTTATCCATGAGGAAACATTGCGGGATATCAACCAGACGCTGGGCTGGATTATCGAAAATGAAAATTACCGTGATATTCAAAAGCTGATCGAGAAAACTTTTTCGATATTAAAAAAGCGCGCCAGCATGTACCCTGCCACGGCACTCAATTGCGTGCTCAATATGGGAAAGGGTGTTTACAAAACCGATGACATCGACCTGATTAATTTTTTCATTGATTCGGTAATTGATCTGGGCTTTGCCTCGCCCAATATTCAGGGGGTTGATAATAACTGGCAAATCCAGGTCAACAAAACCCATATTCTAAATATCCGCACCTGGTTGGAGTTAATCGAACTGGATCCCAAACGGTCCATCCGCTTGCTGTCCGCATTGATTATCCATTTGTCCCTTTGCGGCGTGTTTATCAAGGATATTGACCTTTTTCCGCGCGATATTACCCAGCTGTTAAACAGCCGCATTGGTTCTGTTTACAACCTGGCCAAGCAGCTTTCACGTTTGTTTCCAGTTTATTTCAACGATATCGGCGCCGAGGGGCGGCTGAGGGATATTTCCACGCGTATCGATGAGATATCCCGACGCCGGGATATTCTGATTCATTACCTCAGAAAGCAAAGTCATGTCGAAAGCAGCAACCGCATCATCGATCTGATGGAAGCTGTCCTCTATTTTTGGAAAACCCGCGACAAGAAGCGCCTAGCGCCATATGTGCCGCCTGTCATTTATGATCAAATTGATACCCGCGGGCCTTTTATCGACGGTGTATTTCAGATTATGGAGCATCTGAAAGATAAGGGTATTCGCGCTCCAAGCGATCTGCTGGCGATCAGCGAGAAGAAGGTCGCGCAATGGCTGGCTGCCGTTAAAGGCGTGTCCGGGCACGACTGTGAGCGTGTCGAGCTTGCGGTGGCCTTTTACAAAATGCTGAACCAGAAAGATAATTTCGATTTAATCGAGCTGGATGCATACCTGGCCCAGCTTCGAACTGAGGCCCTGCCGGATCTCAGCCGACTCGAACTGGCTTTAAGGGAACCGGATTTACACAAGCGGCTGTTTATGCTGTTGGAGTATATGGAAAAA
>JASFJF010000349.1:0-4812 GCA_050122255.1 Desulfobacterales bacterium | reverse complement strand
ATCGGCCAGCAGGCATTTTCGTTTCTGTCATTCATGTTTTTGCACGGCAGTTTCTGGCATATCCTCGGCAATATGTGGTCCCTGTATATTTTCGGCGATAACGTCGAAGACCATCTCGGTCCTGTCCGCTACGCGCTGTTTTATTTACTGTCAGGGATCGCTTCCGGGCTTTCTCACCTAATGTTGAACCTACATTCGAATTTGCCGACCATCGGGGCCAGCGGCGCCATCGCCGGCGTAATGGGGGCTTATTTCATCCTGCATCCCCGATCCAAAATCCTGACCCTGATTCCCATAATTTTCATTCCTTATTTTATCAACATCCCGGCCTATATTTTTTTGGGCCTGTGGTTTTTGTTGCAGTTCATCAGTGCCGCCGGTAGCCAGGGGGTTGGCGGTGGAATCGCCTGGTGGGCCCATATTGGCGGTTTTGTATTCGGCATCATTTTCTTGAAGCTCTTTGATATTCTGCCGGGAACGGGGGTATCGCGCCGGGTACGTCAGTATACCGCCAAAAGAAAAACACCGCGCCTGCAAGTCATCCGACCGGCTGCTTCCGGTGCGGATCGGCATTTATACGGACTTATCAAGGTCAGCCCTCATGAGGCCAGGACCGGAACCCGCAAGGTTGTCAATATTCCACTGGGTTTTAAAAAAAGATTGTTCAATGTAAAGGTGCCGGCCGGCATCCGCGACGGGACGGTGCTCAGGCTAAAAGGCCTGGGGCAGCGCTCGGGGTCCAGCGCAAGCGGAGATCTGTATTTAAGGGTCAATATTGAAAAGAGTTGAAATGGGATCAGGCTTTGAGTTTGGACTTGACGTGCGGTTCGGCCAGCAAGACGGTGACGCGATTGCGCCCATTTTGTTTGGAAAAATACATTGCCTGGTCTGCTCGCCGGATAAAGGCGGATAGTTCTTCCTTGGGAAAGTACTGGGTCACGCCGATACTGATCGTGATTTTTGCAGATTCGTCGGGGATCGGCGTAAAATTCTCAACCTCCAGGGTGGACCGGATGCGCTGCGCGACCGTTTTGGCTTCATCACCATTGGTCTCCGGCAGGATCACTGTAAATTCTTCCCCACCGTAACGATAGGCGGAGTCATTTATTCTCAGGCAATCTTTGATAATCTGGCTGAAGCGCACCAGCACCTTATCGCCTTCCAGGTGGCCATAGGTATCGTTAAACTCCTTGAAATTATCGATATCCAGCAGCAGCAATGAAAGGGGGTGTTTGTAACGATTGAAACGGTCGACCTCAAGCTCCAGCTGTGAGTAAAAAGATCTTGAGTTGTAAAGTTTGGTGAGTCCGTCGGTGGTGGCAAGCTTTTGCAACTTTTCCATCATGCGTGTGCGCTCGGTACTCAATTGGCGTTCTTTGAGCACACGTCTCATTCTAAGCAGCAGTTCTTCAAGCCGCACCGGCTTGATGACAAAGTCACTGGCGCCGATATTAATCGCTTCTTCGTAAGAATAGTCATCACTATATCCGGTTACGACAATGACATCGGCTCCGTTTTTCTGCTTGATCACTTTGGTCAGTTCAAGCCCTCCCATTCCCGGCAGGCGGATATCGGTTATCACCACAGCAAAATCGTTATTCTGAACTAATTCGAGTGCTTCCTCGGCAGAGGCTGCTGCTGTGGGACTAAAGCCGGCATTGGCAATGTACTCGTGAATCGTATTTCTGACACTTGCATCGTCATCGACGATTAGCACACGAATATTTGAATTCATTTTGCTCATCAGCCTACAAAAATATCTTCCATATCCGTCGGGAACGCCGGGGTTGACAGGATTTGAGAAAAATTGATAGGTAAACGCTTTTATTTTGGCTACAATAATAATATATCCAGAAAGGCAATTTGTGTCAACTGACTTTTAGATTCTTCAACACTTTCAAGCGTCTAGCGAATCTAAGATGCCCAAAACCTTACAGCCATTCAGATGTGCAAGATGCAAAACATCAGAAATTTCAGCATTATCGCCCATATCGATCACGGTAAATCGACCCTGTCCGACCGACTCATTCAGATGGCGGACATTGTTTCGGAACGGGATTTTAAGGACCAAATCCTCGATAGCATGGATATTGAACGTGAACGGGGCATTACGATCAAAAGCCAGACGATTTGCCTGCCCTACACTGCTGCTGACAATCAATCCTATTTTTTAAATTTGATCGACACACCCGGTCACGTGGATTTTAGCTACGAAGTTTCACGCGCCCTGGCGGCCTGCGAGGGCGCATTGTTGTTAATCGACGCCAGCCAGGGTGTTGAAGCCCAGACCCTGGCCAACCTGTACCTGGCGCTGGAACATAACCTGGAAATTTTACCGGTTATTAACAAGATCGATTTGCCGTCGGCCGATATCGATCGCGTCAAAAAACAAATTGAAGAGGACCTGGGGCTTGATCCGCAGACCGCGCTCCAGGTATCAGCCAAGCAGGGACTCGGAATCGATCAGGTTCTTGAGATCATCGTCACAAAACTGCCACCACCTGCAGGGCACGCCAACCGGCCCTTACAGGCGCTTATTTTTGATTCACATTATGACGCTTATCGCGGCACCATTGTGCACCTGCGCATTATGCATGGGCAGATCAAGCCCGGTGATACGATTATTTTCAAATCAAACCAGGCGGCTTACCGCGTTGAGGAAGTCGGCATTTTTCAGTTAAAACGCATACCGCTCAAAACGCTTTCCGCCGGCCAGGTAGGTTACATTATTGCCGGCATCAAAAAAATCAGCGACACGCGCTGCGGCGATACGGTCACCCATCGAGATCGTCCCTGTGATGACGCCTTGCCGGGCTTCAAAATGAAAAAACCGGTGGTTTTTTCCTCGATATATCCCACCGCATCGGACGGCTACGAGGAGCTGGCAATTGCAATGGAAAAGCTAAGCTTAAATGATGCCGCTCTGGTTTACGAGAAAGACAGTTCGGCGGCTTTGGGGTTTGGATTCCGCTGCGGTTTTTTGGGCCTGCTACACCTTGAAGTGGTTCAGGAAAGGCTTGAGCGTGAATACGATCTTTCGCTTATTCTGACGGCACCATCTGTCCAATATCAGCTCGTCATGATTGATGGCACGGAATTAACCATCGACAATCCAGCTTACTATCCGGATCCGACCCGCATCGACAGGACTCGGGAACCTTATATCCGCGCAGCAATTATTACACCGGATCGATATATGGGGGCGGTAATGACGTTGTGCCTAAAGCGGCGCGGCCTCAACAAAACCTACCACTATCTGATCAGCGATCGCATGGAAATGATATTTGAAATGCCGCTGGCTGAGGTCATTTATGATTTTTATGACCGGCTCAAATCCATCACCCAGGGATACGGGTCCTTTGACTATGATTTAATCGATTACCGCGAAACAGACCTGGTTAAATTGGACATCCTGATTAACGGCGAACGGGTCGATGCATTATCCCAGCTGGTTCACAGGGACAATGCCGTCAGCAGAGCCCGGGGCGCCTGTGAAAAGCTGCGTCAGGAAATCCCCAGGCAGATGTTTAAAATCGCCATTCAGGGAGCGATCGGCGCAAACGTTATTGCCCGTAAAACAGTCTCAGCTTTAAGAAAAGACGTTACCGCCAAATGCTACGGTGGAGACATAACGCGCAAACGCAAATTGCTCGAAAAGCAGAAAAAGGGCAAAAAACGCATGAAAATGGTCGGCAAAGTGATGATCCCCCAGTCGGCATTTCTGGCGGTTCTGAAATCAGATTCTGAATAGAAGCTGTCCTAAAAATGCATCTGACGCCAAATGGCTGCGTTGCGATTTCGACTTGAACTAAAAGCATCGCTGGTATAATTAATAAAGAGCCGAAAACAGCTGCTTGGGGGACACCATGGGAAAAACGGTTGCTGAAAAAATATTCGACACTCACCGGATCGATAATCCATCTGACGATGTCCATGTTTTAAAATTGGATGCCGTCTTCTGCCATGAAATCACCACCCCCATGGCCATCACTGATCTGGTTGCACGCGGCAAGGATCGCGTATTTAATCCGGATAAAATTAAAGCCGTCATTGATCATGTCACGCCGGCCAAGGATTCAAAGACGGCCACTCAAGGCAAAATTCTGCGGGAGTGGGCCCGGCGACACCAGATCCGTGATTTTTTTGATATCGGCCAAAACGGCATATGCCATGCCCTGTTTCCCGAGCAGGGATTCGTTCGGCCCGGGTATACCATCATTATGGGCGATTCGCATACCTGCACCCACGGCGCCTTTGGCGCTTTTGCCGCCGGCGTGGGCACGACCGATCTTGAAGTCGGTATCCTAAAAGGCATCTGCGCCTTCCATTATCCCAAAACCATCAAGATCGAAATCACCGGCAGCCTGCCGGCCGGCGTGTTTGCAAAAGATCTTATTCTGTCTGTAATCGGCCGCCTGGGAGTAAACGGTGCTACCAACAAGGTTATTGAATTCAGCGGCCAGGTGGTGGCGGACATGAGCATGGACAGCCGCATGACAATGTGCAACATGGCCGTTGAAGCCGGTGCGACCTGCGGCATCTGCTATCCGGATCAAACCACGGTATCCTATTTATGGCCGTTTATCGAAAACGAATACCCAGACAAGTCGGCAGCGCTCGGGGCCTTCAAGGCATATTGGCCGGATGAAGATGCCGTCTACGAAGACATCATCGAACACGAGGCTGGCCGATTAGAGCCACTCGTGACATATGGCTTCAAGCCGGACAATGTCAAACCGGTCAGGGAGATGGAGGCAACCACGATCGACCAGATCTACATCGGTTCCTGCACAAACGGGCGCATCGAAGATT
>JASFJF010000348.1:0-4819 GCA_050122255.1 Desulfobacterales bacterium | reverse complement strand
TGTGCCATTCGTCCTCTCCTCTTTTTCAGTCACACATCTATGCTTTTAAACAATGATTGGTTCGACCATTTATTTTTAAGTTAGTGTTTTTAATTTATAAATGAGATATTTCTTTGCTGGTCCCCGCAAGCAGCGGGATTTCACATCTATTTTAAAAAAATTAAGGTGTTCAACAATCCGCACACGGGTTTTAGATCAAGGCGTACTTTTAGGTACGTTGAGGTCTAAAACCCTCGCAGAACGCAGCCCGGCTGAAAAATAGCCATTTAGGAATTGAAAACTACCTGGGTTCTCGATAAAGAGCCAATGTTCCACTGCGTGAAATTTTCTCAATTCCCATGGGCTTAAGAAGGTTGATCAGTGCCTTCAATTTGCCTTCATCACCGGTAACTTCGATAATATAGTGCTCGGTGCCGACATCAATGACCTTGCACCGGAAGATGTCGACAATGCGCAGAATTTCCGCCCGCAAGTCCGGTCGCGCTCTAACACAAATCAATGCCATCTCGCGTTTGACCGCCCTGGTTCCGGTCATATCGCGCAATTTGATGACATTGATCAATTTTCTGAGCTGTTTTTCAATCTGCTCGATCAGCGGCGGATTGGCTTTGGTGACAATGGTTATCCTGGATACTTGCGGATTCATAGTTGGCGCGGTACACAGGCTTTCAATGTTGAACCCCTTGCCGCTGAACAGCCCTGAAACCCTTGAAAGCACCCCCGGTTGATTGTCGACCAGCATCGTCATGACATGTTTTTTTTCTTCCATCTTCAATTTCCTGTTGCGCGTTACGCGTTGCAGGTTGCGGGTTGAATATAATAAAGCTATCAGCGGGCAAAGCGTAAGGCGCCGCTGGCCCTGCGATGTCCGATCCCGCGATCTAAACTAACAGCATTTCTGTAATCGGTGCGCCGGCAGGCACCATGGGATAAACACTTTCTTCACGATTGACTTTAAAATCCATAATGACCGGCCCGGGCGCCGCCAGGCCCTCTTTGAGCACCGCTTCGACTTCATCGGGTTTTGTTGCGCGTAAACCCATTGCACCGTACGCTTCGGCAAGCCTCACAAAATCAGGTGCACAATCCATGCCCGTACAGGCATAGCGCTTTTCGTAAAATAATTCTTGCCATTGGCGTACCATCCCCAAATAGGCGTTATTGAGGATGACCACTTTAACCGGAAGGCCGCTTTGAACGGCTGTGGCCATTTCCTGTATGTTCATCTGGATGCTGCCGTCACCGGCGATATCGATAACCAGTTTGTCCGGGCAGGCCATCTGGGCGCCGATCGCGGCCGGCAGTCCAAACCCCATGCAGCCAAGTCCGCCGGAGGTAATAAAATGGTTGGGACGATCAAAATGATAATATTGTGCCGCCCACATCTGATTTTGGCCAACTTCAGTTGTAATGATGGCTTCGCCATTGGTTAGCTCATAAAGCTTTTCAACCACATACTGAGGCTTAAGCGTATCATCCTGTTTATACGCCAGCGGTTTGGTATTTTTCCATTCTTCAATTTGGGACAACCAGCCCTGACGGTTCTTTTCGATGTCGCCCAGATCCGCCTCATCAATGAGTTGATTCAGCTTGCATAGACTGATTTTACAGTCTCCAACAATCGGAATGGCTACCGGAATATTTTTACGAATTGAAGTCGGGTCGATGTCGATATGGACGATTTTTGCCTGCGACGCAAATGCGTCTGTTTTTCCGGTAACACGGTCATCAAAGCGCACACCGATGGAAATCAGAAGATCGCAGGCGCCGGTGCTCATATTGGCACGATAGGTGCCATGCATGCCAATCATTCCAAGCCACAGTGGATCTGTGCCGGGAAATGTCCCCAGGCCCATTAATGAGGCGGTGACCGGAATACGGACTTTACGTGCAAACCGGGTCAATTCGGCCGCTGCCCCGGATAGGATTACGCCGCCCCCTGCGAAGATAACCGGTCGTTTCGAAACTTTGATCAAATCGACGACTTTTCTAAGTTGTTTCATATTCGGCTCGTAGGTCGGATTGTATGATTTGAGCTGTACGTCTTTGATGGGCTGGTAATCAATGATGGATTTGCCAACATCTTTGGGGATATCGACCAGTACCGGGCCTGGTCGGCCCGAACGCGCCAGATAAAATGCTTCCTTGATGATACGCGGAAAGGCTTCAGCCGATGGCACCAGGTAGTTATGTTTGGTACAGGGGCGGGTGATCCCGACGATGTCGACTTCCTGGAAGGCATCGTTGCCAATCAACTGGGTTGGCACCTGTCCTGTAAAAATGACCATGGGAATTGAGTCCATATAGGCCGACGCAATCCCGGTAACGGTGTTGGTTGCACCCGGACCGGAAGTCACCAGGCAAACGCCGACTGTATCGCCGGCACGAGCGTAACCGTCGGCGGCATGCACCGCGCCCTGTTCATGTCTAACAAGTATATGCCGGATATCTGTTTTAATCAGTTCATCATAAATATCGATGACAGCCCCTCCGGGGAATCCGAAGATCGTGTCGACTCCCTCTTGCTTTAATATTTCCATTAATACCTGAGCGCCGGTTAGTTTCATTTTTCTACCTTTTTAGATCCATGGATAGATTAAGTTAATGACATATTACAGGGGAACGGGTCCGCGTTGCTGCTAAAAAAAACCGCTATCAGCTTTGGGCTGATAACGGTTTTGATATTCTTATTTTAGCAGATCTAGGCCATTATCAACCCTTTGCTCCCCAGCAGCTAATAAGGATGCCGCTGACGAGTACCAGAATGAGGCTCATAAGGTTGTTAATGACAAGGTTGCTTTTCATCATGATCCCATCAAACTGAAATAATACTATTGGGTAGCAGGATGTTGTTGGGTTGTCAAGGATTTTTAAAGCGGCTTTTTAAAGTCGCATTCTGTAGACAGGCAAATCAGAATTGTGCCATCTTTTTTGGTGGTTTTTTCCAGCAATATAGGGGCGTCACACTGCGGACATTTTTTATCGACCGGTTTATCCCAGGTGGCGAATTCACACTTGGGAAACTGACTGCACCCGTAGAAGAGCTTGCCTCGTTTCGAACGCCTTTCAACAATTTCCCCATCACAATTTTCCTGCGGACATTTTAGCCCGATTTTCTGGTTGGCGCCATTCGAATTCAGCGACTGGGTGTTTTTGCAATCCGGATATGCACTGCATGCCAAAAATTCACCGTAACGGCCCCGCTTGACGACCATCGGGCTGCCGCATTTTTCGCAAACCTTGTCGACAACCTCCTCAGCCTTGGTTTCCACAGGCTGAATGTTTCCGCGTTCGTCACGGATATAATCTCTGGAGTAGCTGCAATCCGGGTAACCGCTGCATGCGAGGAAATGACCGTTTTTACCAACTTTAATATGCAGCGCCTGGCCGCAATCCGGACAATCGAGCCCCGTGGGCAACCCTACGCCTTTGAGACTCAGCATGCTATTGGACGCTGCTTCCAGGTCCTTTTGAAAGGGGCCAAAAAATTGAGACAGGATCTTGGCCGATTCCACTTCCGAAGATTCGACACGGTCCAGGTTTTCTTCCATGCGGGCGGTAAACTCGACGTCGACAATATCGGGAAAATTTTCAACCAAAAGATCGTTGACGATAAAACCCAGTTCAGTCGGTCGAAAATATCGATTGTGCAGATTGGCGTATTCTTTTACACGAATGGTCGACAAAATGCTGGCATACGTACTGGGGCGGCCAATTCCGTTTTCTTCAAGCTCTTTTACCAGCGAAGCTTCGGAGAACCTCGGCGGCGGCTGGGTAAAATGCTGCTTGGGCTCCAACTGCTTCAACGTTACAAACATTCCTTCCGTCAGCACCGGCAAAACCGGTTTTTTATCTTGATCCTTTTCAGCTTTTTCGTCGGCGACGGACTTGTACAGTGTCATAAAGCCTGGGAATTTTACCGTCGATCCGCTGGCACTGAACGCATAAGGGCCGGCTTGGATGGTGACCGAAACCTGGTTGACGAGGGCCTGTTTCATCTGGGAGGCGACGAAGCGCTGCCAAATCAAGCGGTATAAAGCCAGTTGATCCTTGGACAAATGGGGCGCCATTTCATCAGGTGTATTTCGGAGCACAGTCGGGCGAATGGCTTCATGCGCATCCTGTGCCTTTTTTCGGTTTTTAAAATAGCGTGGTTTATCCAAGGCGTAATCGGAGCCAAATTTTTCCCGGATGACACTCAAGGCCTCTTCAGCGGCTTCACTGGAAATACGGGTGGAATCGGTGCGCATATAAGTGATTAAACCGACGGGTTCCCCCGGACCCAGCTCAATACCTTCATAAAGTTGCTGGGCAATCAGCATGGTCTTTTTGGCTGAGAATCTGAGTTTGCGGATGGCGTCTTGCTGCAGCTTGCTGGTTGTAAACGGCGGTGCCGGGTTTTTGCGGATCGTTTTTTCGCCTATTTTTTGGACAACAAATTTTTTGCCTTCCAGCTGCGCCAGTATCGAATGGGCTGTTTTTTCGTTAGGGATTTTGATTTTGGCATCATTTTTTTTGGCCAGTTTGGCCAAAAATGGGGGAGGGCCTTCACCTTCAAGGTGCGCCGTGATCGACCAATACTCCTGAGGCTCAAAGTCCTGGATGGCGCGCTCTCGCTCGCAGATGATGCGCACAGCAACGGATTGCACCCGGCCGGCGCTCAAACCGCCTTTTACTTTGCGCCATAATAATGGCGAGATATGGTAACCGACCAAGCGGTCGAGAATGCGCCGTGCCTGCTGGGCTTCATATTTGGGGCGGTCGAGGGACTCGGGTGATGCCATTGCTTTTAGAATCGCATCTTTGGTCAGTTCGTGAA
>JASFJF010000347.1:0-4821 GCA_050122255.1 Desulfobacterales bacterium | reverse complement strand
AAAAACCCGACAAAAAAAATGCGGAAAACCAATTCCCCGGTCAGGATTGGTAGCTTGGGATCGCGCGGTGCACGCTCCATTATATCGGCTTCTCGCGGCTCAAACGCCAACATTAACCCCAGCAGCACTGCGGTGCTCATATTTATCCAGAGAATTTGAATCGGCAGGATCGGCAACGTCACCCCCGCGAAAACAGCTGCAAGTATGACCAGACCTTCACCGAGATTCGTCGGCAGTGTCCAAACAATAAACTTAATAAGATTGTCAAACACGCTTCTGCCTTCCTCAACGGCAGCGACAATGGTGGCAAAATTGTCATCCAATAGCACCATATCCGCCGCTTCTTTGGCAACCTCAGTGCCTTTATGCCCCATAGCAACGCCGATATCGGCTTTGCGAAGCGCCGGTGCGTCGTTGACCCCGTCTCCGGTCATGGCCACGACGTTGGATTTTTCCTGCAAGGCCTCAACCAGACGCAATTTTTGCTCGGGCGTCACCCGTGCAAATACGGTCGTATTTTGGGCGGCTTCGATAAGCTGTTCATCATTCATTGCAGCAATTTCCATGCCCTGGACGACGACCTGGTGATCTGCCTCTGACGGCTTGACGATTCGAATTTGCTTTGCAATGGCTTCAGCAGTCAAGGCGTGATCACCGGTAATCATTTTGACTTCAATGCCTGCGCGGCGACATACCGCCACCGCCTGGTATGAATTTTCACGGGGCGGATCCATCATCGCCTGAAGTCCGAGAAATACGAGGCCGTTTTTGTCTTGCACTCGATCGATTCCCTGATCGTTTTGCAGCGGTTCGGATTTTGCAAACGCCAGCACCCGCAAACCTTCGGCGGCAAGATCCGTCGCCACCTTCGAAACGGCTGAATGATCCAGATCAATGCTTGCACCGTTGGCGCTCAGAGCGGTGCCGCAACGATCAATAACGGCTTCGACGGCACCTTTCAGGTAGACCGATCGGTGGCCGGAATTAGGGTCTGAGTTCAACGTCGCCATGAACTGATGGCTCGAATCAAATGGAATTTCGTCTTCACGGGGGCAGTCGGCGCGAAGCTGCTCGACGTCAAGCCCGGCCTTGGCAGCCGCCACGATCAGGGCGCCCTCGGTGGGGTCTCCTTCGATTTCCCAAAGGTCTTCATCTCGTGAAAGCCTGCTGTCATTGCACAGCGCACCGCAAATCAGACACTCGCGCAGAGCTGCTGATTCGGCAGCAGAATCGCCTCCTTCCATCGGGGTGATCTTTCCTGTGGGGACATAGCCTGATCCATCGACAGAAAAGCGCGTTTGGGGTGTATAGATTTTCTGCACCGTCATTTCATTTCGGGTGAGTGTGCCGGTTTTATCGGAACAGATGACCGTTGTGCTGCCTAAAGTTTCGACAGCCGGAAGCTTGCGGATGATGGCCCGTCGCTTGGCCATGCGCGATACGCCCATGGCCAGCATGATCGTTATTGCTGCCGGCATCCCTTCGGGAATAGCGCCCACTGCAAGGGCAACGGCAGCCAGAAACATATCGATCAGCGGTTCACCGCGCCATAAACCAACACAAAAGGTGAGTGCGGCCAGGATCAGAATCACAATCAGAAGATAGCGGCTGAACTGGCCAATTTTGCGGGTCAACGGCGTCTGCAGTTCCGTGGCGGTCGAAATCAGCTGCGAGATGCGTCCGACTTCAGTTTTATCACCGGTGGCCGTGACAACGCCTTTTGCCCGCCCGTTCGTCACCAGAGTTGAGGCATAAGCCATATTGATACGGTCCGCTAAAGGCAATCCTGACTCCAGCGCGTCCGGCTGTTTATCCACCGGTACGGATTCACCCGTCAGGGCAGATTCGTCAACACGCAGAGTGCGAACATCGATAAGGCGTACATCAGCCGGCACTTTATCACCGCTTTGCAGCAAGACGATGTCTCCTGGAACCAAATCAGCCGCGTTGACCCTTTCCTGCTTGCCGGAGCGAATGACGGTTGTTTCCGTTTCCATAGATTGCGCCAGTGCTTCAATGGCCGCTACGGCCTTGGACTCCTGTAAAAAGCTGATGACAGCATTGATCAAAATAACGCCGATGATAAATGAAGATTCAACCCATTCCTGCATGATAAGCGTTACCAGGGCGGCAGCGATCAGAATATATACCAGCGGCTGATGAAATTGCTGAAGAAACAACAATAGCAAATTCGTTCTTTTTTTGGGCGTGATGATATTGGGGCCGAAATGCTGCTGCCGGCGGCGCACCTCAAATTTATCGAGCCCCAAATCAAGGTCACAATCCAGAAAACGGGCAACATCTGCGGCGGGGACGGCGTGCCAGTGTCGGCTAATAAGTGTTTCCATGCAAAATACTCCTTGTAATCGGTGGCAGCTGGTGTTCTTCGTTGAAATTAAGTTGAGCCCATATACCATAAAAAATGGCTATTTTACATATAATTTCTGAGTAGCCGATCATATCATCTGCCCGGGGCAGGTAAATGCTTTTTGCAAGTGATGTTCTTCACCTGCTGTATAAAGGGCCTGATGCTTGACATTCTTCGCCAGCGCACCAATATTTTATCCAACGCGGTTATCTGGGAAGCTTTAGTTGGATACGTCTGATATGATCTCACCACGAAGAACACGAAGATCACAGAGGCAAGACACATCAACTTACTTTTATCCTTTCGTGTCCTGGGTACCCTTCGTGGTTGTATCAGCTTCACATCAGCTTTCTGCATAACCGTATTTTCTAATTGAGGACCCAATTTCATAATAGGATTAGAGAATTTATCAAAAAAACACTTCATAAAAAGGAAGGGAGTGTTATGGCCGATATGAACAAACTGATAGGTCAACTGCTCGGAAGCGGTGCGGCTGGTGGATTTGCCGGCGGATTAGCCGGTGGACTGGCCGGCAATCTGCTCGCCAGCAAGTCGGGCCGCAAAATGGGTAAAAAAGCCCTCAAGATGGGTGGAATTGCTGCCGTCGGCGCGCTCGCCTATGCCGCATACCAGCGGTACAGTTCCGGCAAGGGCACTGCTGCCAGCGTTGATCCTCAACCCGGTGATGTTGAACTCGCGCCGGCTCCTGAGGGCTCGGCGTTCTTACCAGCTAAAGATGATACGGCCGGCCAGGAGTCTCTGGGATTGACCCTGGTTCGCGCCATGATTGCAGCGGCACGATCAGACGGACGGCTCGATGCCCGGGAAAGCCAGGCCATTTATCAGCGCATCGAGTCGTTGGGTCTGGATCCCGAAAGCCGTGGCTTGCTGGTGGCGGAAATGGGGCGACCGGTGGACATGGATGAGATCGTTGCAAGTGCGACCTGCCCCGAAGTGGCGGCTGAAATATATGTCGCCTCGTTGTTGGCCATCGATGTGGATACCGCCGCCGAAGAATCCTACTTAAATATGCTGGCTGCCCGTTTAAACATTCCGCCGGACTTGGCCGCGGAATTGCGCCGCCAAGTCGAGGCCCAAAGCGGAAGCTAAGCAAAACAATTCGCACGATATTTTTGCGGAGCGCGTTAATGAAATGGAACCTTGATCGTGCCGCTTGCCATTCTATAATGCAGATTGGAATCAGTAAGCCAACAAGGTCAGTGGCTTCGCCACTCGCGGGTGACGTCAGCCACCCGCCAGCATCAATAAGAAAGCACATAGAATACCAGAAAGCAGAATACCTGCAATCGGCCAGCGGACCAGCCCTTGCTCAAGTCGATCCAATAAATCCCGTTGAATGAATTTTTTTGAAAACTGCTGGGAGACATTGTCGATGGGCGACTTTAAAAGACCCGGAATTTGCAGAAATTTTTGGAGCCAATTGGAAATAGGATTCAATGGTATGTGGTCGACGATTGCCAATAGATCGCCGGCCGGTATGACCGGTTCTGTTTTTCGTTGCCTTTTGCGCCAATAAAAAGAAAAAACGCTGTAGAGACCCACACTGAAACCAACCGGCCAGGCTGCAACCCACAGCGTTTTGAGATAGAGTGCTTTGCTTACGGCCGACCTGGCCTCAGCCAAGTACCATACTGCCAATATGACAAGGATGACCACAAACATCCACGGCAGCCACAATCCCGCTGACAAATGATTGTCTTTGGAATAATCGGGTTGTATCAAACGCAAAAAACGAATCATCAGCAACGATGTTCCAACAGCAGCAAACGGCAGTAAAAGATTAAGCCATTCAGACCAGGAGCCCTCCAACAGACTAACAGTCGATTTTAATGCTGTTTTAGCAATCATACCGCTGGTAAAAGGTGCCCCGGCCAGCGCTAAGGCTGCCAGACAGGTTCCGCCTGTCAAGAAAAAACGCAGCCAAACCGTTTTTGTTGTGCTGGATGTGAAACCGACGCTGAGGAAAAGCGCACCTTTGGCAAAACCATGGTGGACCGCATAGACCGCAACTGCTGCGATCACCAAGGGTGCAGATTCAGGCAATGAAAGCCCGATTCCGATACCGGCGGTCATCAGACCCATCTGACTGATGCTGGAATAAGCCAAAAGGGTTTTTGGATTTTTTTGGTTCAGACCGACGATCACCCCGAAAAAAGCGGCCAGCATGCCGGCAACAATACATGCTGATCCCCAAACTGTCGTTCCAGGCTGTCCCCACGGAAGAAACCGCAGCCATCCGAGCAGACCTGCTTTGATCATCGCACCGCTCAAGACCGCGCTGGCCGGCGTGGGGGCCGCCGGGTGCGCTAAAGGCAGCCATACATGCAAAGGCAGGGCGCCGGCCTTGATCCCAAAACCCAACAATACGAGCAGAATAATTAAATGATTGGCCGGCACGGATGCGATGGCTGCAATATTTAGCGAGCCAGTTG
>JASFJF010000346.1:0-4861 GCA_050122255.1 Desulfobacterales bacterium | reverse complement strand
GTGATCCCATCGAAGCGAAATCCATCCAGTTGATATTCGTCCAGCCAGAAGCGACAGTTGGACAGCAGAAAATGCAGCACCTGATACTTGCCGTAGTCGAAGCACCGCGAGTCCCATAGCTCGTGGCGTCCTCGCGGGCCCGTGTGGAAATACTGATACAGGGTGCCGTCAAAACGGCTGAGGCCTTCCACTTCGTTTGAGACGGCATGTGAGTGAATCAGATCCATAATGACGGCCAGCCCGGATGCATGGGCTGCGTCTATGAGTGCCTTGAAATCTTCGGGGGTACCGAATCGTGAAGATGCCGCAAAGAAGCTAGACACCTGGTAGCCGAACGACCCGTAATAGGGGTGCTCCGGAATAGCCATTATCTGAAGGGTGTTGTATCCGGAGGCGACCACCCGGGGCAGGATGCGCTCCCTGAATTCTGAATACGATCCGATCTTACCTTCTTCCTGGGCCATGCCGATGTGAACTTCATAAATCAGGGGTGCATCAAAAGACCGTTTGAAATTGCTGTGCTGCCACTCATAGGGGGATTCGGGCCGCCAAACCTGGGCATTGAAGATAAGGGATTGGGGATCCTGGACCACGCGCCGGGCATAAGCGGGAATGCGGTCTCCCTGGCCGCCGCGCCAGTGGACACGCAGGCGGTAAAGGGTGGAATGCTGAAGCGTCTCGGCGGGCAGGTGGATCTCCCATACGCCCTCCTGGCAGGGTTTGAGAGCAAAGTCTTCATTTTCCTGCCAGCCGTTCATATCACCGATCAAATGTACGGCAGTGGCGTTGGGTGCCCATTCGCGAAAAATCCAGCGATCATTTTCAAAATGCAGACCAAAATATTCGTGTCCGGAAGCAAAGTCTGCCAGAGATGTAAGTCCCTGGGTTAGCCGCTGCCGGGTTTGGGCGATTTGCTTCAGGCGTCGAAAAATCGTGTCCTGATAGGGTTCTAAATGCGGATCGCTTTTCAAAAGATGCTGCAGCGCCGCATTGATCTGATCCAATTGCTGGCTGTCTGAACTGTTTGCCTTCATCTCTTTCGTGCGCATCGTGGTTTGAAAAATTTAAGGGTGATTCTTTGACATAAGCGTAAACTGTTTTTACGTTTCCGGATTGAAGCTTGCTGCGCAATCATCCGAGCTGAGCATATTCCCGAGGATCAGGGGGCGCTCGAGCATCCGTTCGTACAGCGCGATGTATTCGCGCGCTGTCCGGGCGTGGGTGAAGGTTTCGGCACTCTCTTTCATAATGCGCCGGATTTGTTGATTTTTGATGGTTTTCGGCAGGTTGTAAAAGTTCATGGCCTGCTCCATGGCCCAAAAAAGACCATTGGAATCGAAGTTTCTAAACAAAAATCCGTTTCCCTGGTCTTCGATCGGGTCTATATCAGAGATGGTATCATGGATTCCGCCGGTGTCGTGAGCCACCGGCAGAGTGCCGTAAATGGGCGCGATCATCTGGGGCAGTCCACAGGGTTCAAAACTTGAGGGCATCAGGATAAAATCGGCGGCAGCGTAAGCCAGGTGTTCCAGACGGAAATCAAAATCGCAAATGGCAACGCGTTTTTCAATTTTGTGAAAGGTGATTATGTCCCGAAACACCCGCTGATAGTCGCCGTTGGCCACAAAGATAATTTGCAAATTCTGTTGCCAATAAGTTGAGAGGACCTTGTACAAGATGTCAGCTAGCAAATGACAGCCCTTTTGAACCGGATCCAGGCGCGACGGCCAAAAAAAGACCGGAGCCGCATCATCCTGGATGAGGCCCAATTTTTTTTGAAGAAAAACTTTATTGGCTTTTTTGCCGGATACAAGATTTTTGGGGCCGTAATTTTGCACCAACTCCTTGTCTGTGGCAGGGTCAAAGGAAGGATCAGGCGCATTAAGTATGCCCGCGGCACAATTGGCCTTGACTTTATTGGCCAGCTCCTGTTTGAGCGGGGGATAGACAAAATCATGCCGGCCGTTGATCACTTCCGTTAGGAAATTGGGGCTAACCACGTTCACAAAGTGAGCCGCAAATACGCCGCTGGTCAGCAAATCCACTGGATTGGTTTCCCGGGCCTCTTCATATTGATTGGCCATGTATTCAAAATATAAATTTTGCCAAAAATAGGCAGCATCGATACCGCGGTCTTCGATATACGCCAGGGTCGTTTTGACTGTATGCACATTGTGTATTGTGAAAAGACAGGGAATACCCATTTGCCGCGCCATAGCCGGAACCAGGCCGGTCATCCAATCGTTGCAGTGAATCAAGTCAGGCTGCACCCGGGGAACGATGTTGTTGATTACCTCCCGCTGAAATGCCAATGCCAGCTTGATGTTTTCCTCACCATAGGCAGAATAAACGCGGTTGACATAATAAAAAGCGCGATCCTCGGCCAGGTGGATGCGGTCATCGGGCATTTTTCTGCGGATCGTGCGAAATTCTTTTTGGAGAACCGGTGCCAAACCGTCGCTGAAAATAGCGCGATAATCCGGGATGGCCACGTGCACGTCAGCGCCCTGCTCAAAAAGGGCTGTCACCAGAGCGGCCGACACATCGGCCAGTCCGCCGGCCTTGGCCGTAAAAAACGAGGCCAATCCGCCCATGCGGTCCGGCAGGTAGGTCACTTCGGGTGTGACCACCAGCACCCGCGGGTTGCACGCAATATCTACCACTTTGATGGCACCTTTCTTTAACTACCTGGCAATAGTTGAGATGGCACTATTATCCTTAAAATGAAATCATAAATCCGAAATACGAAGCAATTTCAAAATCGCAAAACAGAATGTCCCAAACTTTAAAATTTGTCATTTGATATTTTGATTTGTTTCGAATTTCGTAATTCGAGATTCGAATAAGAAAAACTCCCCGACCCCTCATATTGAATATACAGAAAAAAATTCATTGGGCCTATTTTCTATGCCCAGGTTAACAGACCGGGAGTCGATTTTAAGCGCTCATCACCCCGGGGTGTGACGCGCACGGTAAATCCGAAGCGACCCGAGCTCTGGCAGTTTAAAGAGCAGCTGTAAAGGAATTGCCCGTTGCCGTTGTCTTCTATTACGCTCATGGGTTCTGATTTGCTGGCATCCAGATCCTCCAAAGACTTCATCTGGCCATAGTAAAGCTCGACATCGACCTCATTGGGCTTAAGCTCGGCCAGGTTGACTTCGGATGTAATTTCGAATTTTTCACCCACCCGACACGGGCCCCGGGCGTGTCTGACCGGTGAGCTGATTTCAATGTGTTGCCAGAGCGAACGCAGACGGCTTATCTGGGCGGTCAGCTTCTTGGCTTCGGCACACTGCTTGGCGATCAACTCGTCATAGCGTTTGGCAGCTGGCAGATAGAATCGATTTTCATAATCGGCCACCATGCGAATGCTGCAAAACATTTCCATCGCCATTTTCATCGTTGCTTTCATCATTTTTAACCAGTTGCCGGGGACGTCGCCGTTTTTACGATCGTAAAAAAGGGGGATCACTTCGTTTTCCAACACGTTATACAGCGCCTGGCTTTCAACAGCATCCTGGTAGTCGCGATCCTCGTATTCCTCGCCGTTTCCGATGCGCCAGCCCCTTTCAGCGCTATATCCCTCACACCACCACCCGTCGAGAATACTGACATTTAACACGCCGTTAATGGCGGCTTTCATACCGGATGTGCCGCAGGCTTCCAGCGGTCGCCGGGGCGTATTCAGCCATACATCGGCGCCCTGCAGCAGATGACGGGCCAAATGCATATCGTAATCTTCCAGGAAAACAATTCGATCACGAAGCTCCGGTTTACTGGCAAAATGAAAAAGTTGTTTAATCAGATCCTTGCCCTCGTCATCTTTCGGGTGGGCCTTGCCGGCGAAAATAAACTGGACCGGATACTTTTGCGAGTTTACGATCGCCTCCAGACGCTGTGGGTCCTGAAAAAGCAGATAGGCACGTTTGTAGGTTGCAAACCGTCGGGCAAAAGCGATGGTCAACACGTTGGGGTCCAATGCCGACTCAAGGGCTTCTATCACATTTCGCGGTGCATTGCGGCGCGCATATTGTTGAACCAGTTGCTCCCGGCAGGTGCGCACCAGACGGGAGCGGTTCATCTCGTGACTGCGCCACAACTCCTCGTCGTAAATATCGTCTATGTGCTTAATATTTTCAAGTTTACGGGAGCTCATATACCAATCCGGCCCCAGATAGCGCCCAAATAGATTGGCGAATTCCTGAGAAATGAAGGAGGAAACATGAATACCGTTGGTGATATGGGATATGGGGACTTCTTCGACCGGTCGGTGCGGCCAGACGTGCGACCACATGCGCCGGGCCACAGCGCCGTGCAAGCGGCTGACACCATTGCATTGGGAGGCCATATGCAAACCCAGAATGAACATTGACAGGTGTGCACTGGCAGGAGATCCGGCTGTTTGTCCCCATGACAATATCTCAGTTGCCGGAGTCCCCAATTTTTCTTCCAGCGGCTTTAAAAACGGCAGCACGTGTTCGGCCGGAAATTCATCGTGCCCTGCAGCAACCGGTGTGTGAGTTGTAAAAACAGTTGTGCGCGGTACGATCTCAAGGGCGGTTTTGAGGTCGATCTTCTGTTCAGCCATTATTTGGGCCAGGCGTTCCAGGCTGGCAAAAGCAGAATGCCCTTCGTTCATATGTAGAACCTTGACCTGAACGTTCATTTTTTCCAGTGCCCGCATTCCGCCGATTCCCAGCAGCACCTCCTGGGCCAGACGTGTTTTCTGATCCCCGGCGTAAAGTCTTGATGTCATGTCGCGGTACGGCAGCGGGTTTTCAAGAATATTGGTGTCCAGCAGGTAAAGGGGTATACGGCCGATCATCATTTTCCAGACAACCGCCTGGATGGGGCCTTCCGG
>JASFJF010000345.1:0-4862 GCA_050122255.1 Desulfobacterales bacterium | reverse complement strand
ATCCTGGAATATAGCAGCTGATATTTATAAATTCGCGCGCGGTTTGACATTCAGGGCAAACATCCGGGGCAACTGTGCCGATCAGGGTAAAACCACATACGCTGCAGTGCCAGTATGTCATGCCGCACCTCGGGCAAATATCTTTGACAAATCTGCGGGTAGAACTATAGCCGCACTCTGTGCAGACCCAAAACTCGTTTTCATCATTCATTTTTTGTTCCTCTTTATTTCAATTCCTCTAAAATTCAATGAATGCCTGCACCGGCTAGGTCTTTTCAGACAGTCGATTTTTCATCAATTCACCAACCTGTTGCGAAGTCGCAAAATGATCATGAGCCAGAATTTGGCGTATACTTTGGTTGAATGGCACATTCGTATCAACTCGAATATGCAATTCATCACGTATTTCAGCAAGCGGTTCATATCGTGCTCGAAACTGCTTTAAATGCTGTAAACGAGCATCAGACATGGTAACGGTAGCTTCCCGCTCAACCAGGCGTTTTTTCAAGGTTTGATAAGGCGCCATACATTCTACGAATATGATGTTTGCGTCCATATCTTTTGCCAGACACAGAACGCCATCCCGCTGATGCTCACTGGCGTAGGTTGCGTCTAAAATCACCGACCCGCCTCTTTTAACCTCTTCCTGGGCCAGCAATAATAGTTTAGCGTAAGTATGGCTGCTGGCCTCTTTTGAGTAAATCCCTTCTTCAAATGCTTCTTTTTGGGGCGCTTCCGGATCCAGCCTAAACAATTCTTTCCGCACAACATCTGAGCGCAAGACGATAACCTTGAGTATTGCGGCGAGCTCGCCGGCAATCGTGCTCTTACCCGATGCCGGCAAACCGCAGATGACCCAGATCGTCGGGCGCGTAAACTGAACGGCATATTGGTAGGCCAAATCAACATATCGCCGCGTTTTTCTGATTCGCCCGGGCGTCTCATGGTGTGTATAATTATCCTTCTGCAGGCGGAAACAATTCACTTTTGCCCTGACCAAAGCGCGATAACATTTATAGAAATCGAGGAGAACAAACAATTCCCGATCTTTGGTATAATCCACATAGTCGTCTATCAGTTGCCTGGCAGTTTCCGGATGCCCTTCAAAATCGATATCCATGGCCAAGAAGGCAAGGTCCGAAGTGACATCCGCATATCTGAAACGGTCGTTAAATTCAATACAATCGATGATTTGAATGCAGTCTGAGAAATATATGTGTCCGGTGCGCAGATCACCGTGGCAGTCTCGTATTTTCTGCTTTTCAACGCGCCGATCAAAAAGAGCTCTGCGTCGGATCAAAAAGGCCCGGGTGGCGGCCTGAATAATCTGGAACTTGCGATCGTCGATGATTTCTGCGACAAAGGGTTCCGCCTGACGGAAGTTTTCCTCACAGTTGGCCCAAATCGTCTGCCAGGACCCGAAGGTATTGATTAGGTTGTCGGGGGCGTCTTGTTGGTAAAATTCGGCCAGCTTGCGTGCCAGGGCATTGATCGAATCGCGGTCGAGGTGTCCCCGGCGCATTAGGCTCCGCATGGAAAGGCGCTCAGGCAGCTGGCGCATCTTCACCGCGTATTCAGTGGGAGTGCCATATCCGCCCAGCTGATACTGCCCGTCTTCAAATGTGATTGGAACCACTGCCAGGTAAATATCCGGTGCCAAACGCCGGTTCAGCTTTACTTCCTGTTTACAGAAAAACTTGCGTTTTGCCAGGGTCGTAAAGTCCAGATATTCCAGATTGACCGGCTTTTTGATCTTGTAGGCATATTGGCCGGTTAAAAAGACCTTAGAAATAATCGTATCCTTTTGCTCGATCTTATCAACAGCATGGGCATAGCAATCAAGCTTTGACATGGCTTTGAAAATATCAGCCTGATTCTGCGGATTGGTATTGCCGTTCAACATGGTTTTAAAATTTTGGACTCATGGGGTATAAATTAATAATACAGAAGATACCCTCCTTTTTACCAATATGGGTCAACAATTCAGATACGGCACCGCATTTTTTACACTGATATTCATAAATCGGCATTTTTGACCTTTCATCAAATAACGTCGTTATTATCGTCTCTTATGATCATGACCGGGTAATTCGATTTCTGCAAAAGACAGGCAGCAACACTCCGAGACGTTTTTTGATAAGATCCATCCAAATGGACCAGGATTTTTTTGTACATCGGTCCTCCTATGACAGGCTATCTCTATTTAGACGATTGAATGAACAGCCCTTTCTTAATTTAGCTGAGCATAAAATATGCCAATGGACAGTAAAACTGTATTTTATATTGAATCCAACAAGTTGCGCATTTACGCAGTGGGGTGGGCTGAAGCGTGGATGCTGTTTTTCGAAGGATTAAGAAATGAATTTTCGCAAAATCTCAAAAAATGGGCATCGTCGACTTAAATCCATCGTCAGGCACGCTTTGGAGAGAAGTTTCTCATGTAAAACTTTTTTCCTTCATATTCTGCTTCGACAAGTTGGCTTTGCGCCATCAACTTGTGAACTATGTGCCAATCTTCACCTGTTCGCATCAAAAATTCATTGACCGCATCCTGCCGCATAGGGTGCACGGCGGTAATGCTCAACAGATCATTCTCGGCATCACCCGTAAAGGCAAAGGAATTGCCTTCATAACCGATCAGATACTCCACCTGAAATCGCTTTTCGTCTAAAATCTGAAAGGCCTGGTTTAAGACATTTTCCTCAGGCGGTTGCACCCACTTCTCTGCGGGGGGCCTTGTCGGAACAGATAGATAAGCCCTACGGGGTTGGAGGTGGTTCAAAAAGGCAGCAATTTTTCGTAGGCTTTTAGCGCCGTCATTGAGACCTCCAACAAGCATGGTCTCCGTTACCAAGGTTCCAGAATAATCCTTAGCAAATGCAGTCATGTCTCTCAAAATAGCCTTCTGCTTAAGAGAACTCTGCGGGCGATTGATCCGGTGCCATTTCTTTTCAGTAAGTGTGTCAATTTTAAGGGAAACCCAATCCGCTTTTGCCAACTCTGATCTCACATCTTCCCGCCAGATAAGCGAGCCGTTGGTGATGACGGCTATTTTAAATCCCAGAGGCCTTAATAGTTCGATTTCCTTTCCAAGATTGGCATCCAGGCAGGGTTCCCCATCGGGCACGAACGTAAGATAATCAATCGATTCGCCTTTCTGCTGTGCCTGTTCGATTTTGTTTTCAACATCTCTAAGAATTTCATCCGGCTGGTAGAACGCAGTTCGATCGATCTGCATTCTGGTGGTTTTTCCCACCTGACAATAGACACATGAGTAGGTGCATATTTTGGCTGGAATATTATTAATTCCCAGACTTCGGCCCAGGCGTCTGGAAGGAACCGGCCCAAAGGCAATCATGATATCCTATATCCTTCGGTAAGACATGAGATCCCAAATAATCGATATCAAGTGTACACTTACTTATATGATCGTTAGCGAGTGACATAATTCTAGTAGGTAGTTGTATACTTCAATTCAAATTCCTTTATAGCCACCATAATTCCTGCGAGCATCGCTTTTCTTAGTGAGGGTGTTTGCAAAGTTCTATCCTTGCTATGGTCAAGCTCTTTTTCCTTTTTTAATTGGATAATAGTATCAAGGATCAGATCTGTTTCAGCGTGCTGGTTTAACTTGTTTAATACCTTGCTTCCTAAGCCGCTTCCGTTCCACTCGTCAAAATATAGGCCAAAATGCTGCATCAAATAGTCGTGGCTCTGTTTTCGCGCCCATTCATTTCCAATCTTATAGGCCTCAGATTCAGTTATAGTCTTGTCATTTCGAACAGCTTCTGCCTCTTTTTCAAATCCCCAATCCATCAATAAATCTTCTATGTCTTTCTCACAGAATCCGGCTTTTGCTTCGGTCACACTGAGAACATATTTTGCAACTTCATGTGCGATTATATAAATTATTTGGTGTCTGGACTTTGTGAGGATTTTCGAATTTAAATAGACCAGCGCTTTTACAGGATTAGCAAAGTCATACCGCAGCATGTACGCATTAAAAATATCCTCATCAGTGAGTATTTGAAAACTCTCATCGCTTAAAATTTTATCACGCGCCGCTTCCGGAAGGCGTTCAAAGACGGCTGCCAAATAAGGATAAAACCGGAAATCACAAATTTTGAATCGATTGATCCTTTTGTCCATAACACCTTCCTTTCCATACTAAAATTGGCCCAATGAGAATGCCATATTCCGCTAATTACTCAAAAACGCTTTCGGATTTGAATTGATATATTCACTGAGCACTTCATAGCCCAGTAATTTTATTGCTGACAGCGGAAACAGTGCTATTTTCTGGGTGTTGAATTCAGCTTTTACTCTTTCAGGAATTTTCATATGTTGCATCTTGTTAACGACAACTGCATCAATATCAATTCCAATATCTTTTAACTTCAGTTTGATGCGAAAGGCTTCCGAAAAGGATAACTCGTCGTCGTTCATAACCAGATTTATCCGGGTTTTTTCTGCCAGAAAATGATCACGCAGGTGCTCGTATTCGTGAATCAACAGGTTCAATCTATCTTTAATTTTATCCTGCTCGATTTCTTTACCAAACACCTTTATTTTAGATATAATTTCTTTTTTGGCGTAAATTTGATTCCTCAGTTTTAGCAGCTCCTCCATCCAGATTAAGGTGATCGACGGCAGGCAAAAAAATCTCAGGGTTAGGGCGGTGGGGGCCATGTCGAAAATGATAATGTCCTTATTTCCATAAGTGTGGAGGACATTTTCAAAGGCCAGAAGCAAAGCATATTCTTCAAGACCCGGCGAAAACTGCAGAATGTTTAAATAATTTTGCAGATTAAATGCGCTTTCATAGGTATAGGTTTGCTTGATCGTTTTTTCGGTTTTTTTCA
>JASFJF010000344.1:0-4865 GCA_050122255.1 Desulfobacterales bacterium | reverse complement strand
AAGATCCTCCACTGAAATTCCTCTTCTGGCAGCCACCATTTCCCGACTCTCAAGGCGCTCAAGACCACTAACCGTGGCCTTCACCAGGTTGTGGGGATTGTGAGATCCGAGACACTTGGTCAATATGTTCTGCACGCCGACTGCTTCCAGTACCGCCCTTACAGCGCCTCCGGCAATCACTCCCGTACCTTCTGCAGCCGGTTTAAGCAAAACCCTGCCGGCGCCGAATCGGCCGATAATCTCATAGGGGATTGTACCCTCGACTAACGGCACTGAAATCATATTCTTTTTAGCCTTTTCAACGCCTTTGCGAATCGCCTCGGGCACCTCTCCCGCTTTCCCAAGACCGTACCCAACTGAACCTTGCCCATCGCCGACAACGACGATAGCACTAAAACTGAATCGACGCCCGCCTTTAACGACTTTAGCCACTCGATTGATGTGGACCACCTTGTCGATAAATTGCGTTTCATCTATTTCTTGTTTGAACAAAAGTCTGCCTCCCTGTAATCCGCACGCAAAGCCGCAAAGCTCGCAAAGAAAAAATGTTTTTTATCTTAGCCAGAATCTTTGCAAATTGGCGTCTCGGCGTGAGAGCTTTTCAATTTCTTCATTACGAAATTTAACTTTACAGAATACTAAAATTTTAGCCCGGCTTCGCGGGCACCATCTGAAACGGCCTTTATCCTGCCGTGGTATAAAAATCCGTTCCGATCGAATACAACCTGCTGAACACCTTTTTCAATCGCCCGTTGTCCGATCATCTGGCCCACGGCATTTGCGTCTGCCACTTTATTCTTGGATTCCGATTTCTCCCGGATTACCTTTTCGGTGCTTGAAGCCGCCGCAAGGGTTTGACCGATGGAATCATCAATTAGCTGTGCATAAATGTGTTTGGCACTTCTGAACACACACAGCCTGGGCCGATCGGTTGAGCCAATCAATTTTTTGCGTATTCGCTTTTTTCGTTTGAGTCGTGCTTGTGTTTTTGGATGAAGCGATCCCATTTTCTGTTGCCTGTTTTCGGGGCGGGTATCAACCTGTTCCATCAACACCCGCTGCTGTTGATTTAGACTTTACTGAGCCGAGGTGACACCGGCTTTACCGGCCTTACGTCGAATGTGTTCCTCGGCATATTTGATGCCTTTACCTTTGTAGGGCTCCGGAGGTCTTATTTTACGGATGGCCGCAGCAGCCAGTCCCAGTTTTTCCTTGTCAATGCTGGTTAATTTGACAATGGTGTTGCGTTCGATCGTTGCGGCCACACCTTCCGGCAAGTCGAATTCAACCGGATTTGAATAGCCTACATTTAATACAATCGTGTTGCCTTTCACTTCGGCCCGATATCCGATGCCATTGATGATCAGGGTGCGCTCAAATCCCTGATTGACGCCGATGATCATATTGGCCACCAGGCTCCGGGTCATTCCTTGCAGCGCGCGACTGGTGCGCTTGTCCTCAAGCGGAACGACATTCAAAACACCACCTTCAATTTTTAAATCTACGGCAGGATGAATCGAGCGTGATAGCTTACCCTTCTCGCCCTGGACCGTTAGAGTTCTGTGTTCATATGACAATTTTGTTTTATCCGGTATGGGTACCGGTTGTTTCCCGACTCGAGACATATGTGACTCCCAGATGAGTAAAGCGTATGTAAATAGTGCCTAATTGTTTGATGCCGGACAACAGTGCTTTGCTGTTAGCTCCTTATGATTTGCGGTCGCTTCCATGGCTACCATACATTACACAGGATTTCGCCGCCGACGTTTTCTTTTCGGGCCTTTTTGTCTGTCATGATGCCTTTAGATGTTGATAAAATCGATATCCCCATACCATTGTAGACTGGTTTGATGTCATTGCTGCTGACGTAAACCCGACAACTGGGTTTGCTGATGCGCTTTAGCCCGTACACCACCTTCGACTGTCCCGTCCCGTACTTGAGATATATCCGCAAAATACCCTGCTTGCCATCTTTTAAAAACTTATAGTTTTTAATAAAGCCTTCGTCTTTTAAAATCCTGGCAATTTCGGTCTTTAGTTTTGAGCCGGGCACATCAACACTGTTAAACCGGGCTTTGACACCATTGCGAACTCGCGTTAACATGTCGGCTATCGGATCGCTTACCGCCATCGTTTTCTCCTATGATTGATACTTGAAATTTATCACTTGAAACCGGTCGCATGCGCCTATGTTTAAACCTGATGGCCAAACAAGGACATGAATTTTATTTTTTACGAATTGCCAGTCTCCTGTTTCGTGAGTTACCAACTCGACTTTACAACTCCGGGAAGTTTGCCTTCGGATGCAAATACCCGGAAGCAAATACGACAAATCCCAAATTTTCTCAGGTACCCTCTGGGCCGCCCGCAAATCGGGCAACGATTGTATTGCCGAACCTGAAACTTTGGCTTTCGCATTGCTTTATTTCGAAGCGCTTTTTTCGCCAAATCTGCCTCCCTAATTTTTAAACGGCATACCCATCAAACTTAACAACCGCCTGCCTTCATCATCGCTCTGGGCTGTTGTCACGATGCTGATATTGAGTCCTTTTATCTTATCAATTTTATCATAATCCACCTCCGGGAATATGATATGTTCTTTTATTCCCAGAGAGTAATTGCCCCGGCCGTCGAATGCTTTGGGTGAAACACCTCTAAAATCTCTTACGCGCGCCAGCGCTATATTAACCAGTTTATAGTAGAAGTCATACATCCGCAGATGCCGCAAGGTGACCATGCAGCCGATTGGCATCCCCTCTCTGAGCTTAAAAGCGGCAATGGACTTTTTGGCCCGGGTAATTACCGGTTTTTGTCCGGCAATGGCTTTAAGCTCTTCGGCGGCAGCATCCAGTACTTTAATATTCTGAATAGCTTCGCCCAGGCCCATGTTGAGCACTATCTTGTCCAACCTGGGCACCTGCATCTTGTTTTTATAATTGAAGGTGTCCATGAGCTTGGGCACAATTTCATTTTCGTATATCGTCTTTAGCTGTGACATCGACTTCCTCCGCGCCGGGTTTAGGTATCGATGGCTTCGCCGCACTTGACACAAAGCCTTATTCTTTTTCCATCTTCCAGGCGCTGCATCTTAACGCGGGTCGGATGAATGCATTTGTTGCACATAATCATTACATTGGAGATGCGAATCGGCGCCTCACCTTCTACGATTCCGCCCTGCCTGTTTTTTGCGCTGGCCCTTGTGTGTCGCTTCATTAAATTGATTTTTTCAATGAGCAACTGGTTCTTTTTGCGATCAACCTTGAGGACCTTGCCAATTTTACCCTTGTCTTTGCCGGCGATTACCTTGACTTTATCGTCTTTTTTTATCCGAATTTTATTCTGAAGCATAACTGGATTCCCAATTTTGTTATTCGTAATTCGTTAATTGCAATCTGGTGTCGAAGATCCTGATATAATTGCGGGGTGCCAATGTTTTATAACCAATAACGAATAACCCGTAACTATTGTCTATAATACCTCCGGTGCTAGCGATATTATTTTCATGAACCGTTTGGCTCGCAGCTCTCTGGCCACAGGCCCAAAAATCCGGGTGCCGATGGGTTCTCGTGAAGCGTTTACCAGAACAGCAGAATTATCATCAAACCGGATGTAAGAGCCGTCGGGTCGACGAATTTCTTTTTTGGTTCTTACCACAACCGCCTTTAAGACATCGCCTTTTTTAACTTTGGCATTCGGCAACGCTTCTTTGACCGCGACAACAATAATATCCCCGACTCTGGCATATCGTCTCCGGGAGCCGCCCAGGACTTTAATACAATACAAGACTTTGGCCCCGGAATTATCGGCTACAGTTAGCCGTGTTTCTGACTGAATCATGATATCGTTCCTTGATATTAAACCGCTTTTTTAACGATCTTGCTGACACGCCACCGCTTTGCCCGGCTCAACGGCCGGCACTCTGTCAGCATGACTCTATCACCGATCTGACAGGTATTGTTTCGATCGTGAGCAGCGAATTTGGCCCGTCGCCGGATATATTTATGGTAAAATTTATGCTGAACAAGCCGTTCGACCAGGACAACCACGGTTTTGTCCATCTTGTTGCTAACGACCGTCCCTACCAATTGTCTTTTCATCCCCTGTTTTTTCATGGCATTACTTATTCTTCCATCGTCTTGTTTTTGAATTCAACCTCACGGATGATGGTCTTTACTTTAGCAATATCTTTTCGCGTCTGTTTCATTTTATTCGGATTTTCAAGCTGCCCGATTTCGTGCTGAAATCGCAGGTTAAAAAGCTCCTCTTTTAAGTCGTTGACCTTGCGCTGCATTTCTTCAAAATTCATTTCTCGTATTTCACTGGCTTTCATCAGGCCTCACTCCTCTCAACGAACCGGGTTTTAACCGAAAGTTTATGGCCTGCCAGGCGAAAAGCTTCCCTGGCGGTGTCTATATCCACACCTTGCATTTCATAAAGGATCCTGCCTGGGCGAATCACGGCCACCCAGCCCTCCGGAGCACCTTTCCCTTTTCCCATGCGGACTTCAGCCGGCTTTTTGGTAAAGGGCTTATCGGGAAAAATGCGGATCCAGATCCGGCCACCTCTCTTGATGTGACGCGTCATCGCGATTCGGGCAGCTTCAATTTGCTTGGAACTAATCGTGCCGCATCCGATGGCCTGCAATCCGTATTCTCCAAAATTCAACGTAGACCCCCGACGGGCAAGGCCACGCATTCGACCTTTTTGTTGTTTACGATATTTTACTTTTTTGGGACTTAACATTTTAAAAACTCCCGTTACGGGTTCCGGGTTGCGGGTTTTTCTGTTTTTTAGGTGCAGCGTGCAACACGAGTCAATGGCTGATTGATCACAAAATTGTAAAAGTCGAAATGACGCACTGATAC
>JASFJF010000343.1:0-4869 GCA_050122255.1 Desulfobacterales bacterium | reverse complement strand
GAACTTACCGCCAGCGGTGCATTTATCACCTGCCCGCACCCTTATGCGGTCGGAGAATCATTTGCGATCAAGATTCTGCTGAACCAACGCAGGTCGCACCGTTTTCAGGTTGAGGTCATATGGAACAATCAAAATGTCATCAATGAAGAAATCATTGTGCGCGGCATGAAGGTTCGATTTTTAAGCTTATCTGGGCAGGAACGCAAAATGATTCAAGAGACGATTGCCCTGCGCCTGCAAGCCAAAGCCCTGCCTTGATTGTTTGCTAAACCCGTGTTCATACCATCATTGATCGATAATGCAGGTATACCCTGCACCCATCTGCCGGGCTCTTCCTGATCCCAGATTACCGTCGTCGAGCATTGCCTCCACATGGCGCAAATATTATACATCACCAGAACAATTTCATAATCGAGTGCTCGTAAAAAAACTGTATTGTGTCCCGAAATGGCAGTTTGCACTAAATTTTGGATTGACATCCATCACTTCTAATGGTATATTGACTGACCAGTCGGTCGAATTATTGAACCGAAAGCTCCGACCGTCGTCGCGATTGGCTGACACGACATCACGCGGGCTTGATCCACCGGGAGGTGTCAAAGCGTTGAAAAAATCTGGAAACCAAAAGATAAGAAAACAAAAGCAGATCATCGAAGCGGCCGCCCGGGTATTTGCCCGCAATGGTTACGCCAATGCCGTAATTGCGGATATCGCCACAGAGGCCAATATTGGCAAAGGAACCGTATATGAGTATTTCGAAAGCAAGGAGGATCTGTTTTTTGCGGTGTTTGAGTGGTTCCAGACAAAGATGGAAAAAGCGGCGACTGTCGGTCTTTCTTCCCTTGGTATGAACGCCACCGAGCGTCTGAAAGTGCTTAATGATAGTCTGATGGGACTGTGGGGCGAAATCAAAGACGTTTTTGTGCTGGTAATGGAATTTTGGTCAGCGTCTTCTTCAACCCGGATGCGCCAGCGATTTAAAACTGCTTTTAAACAAATCTATAAGAATTACCGTCATATTGTTTGCAGCTTGATCCAAGATGGGATCGACAGCGGTGAGTTTCGCCCGGACGTGAAACCAGAACTCGTTGCCGCCGCACTGGTCGGCACCTGGGATGCCATGTTTTTGCAGGCCTGGTTTGACGATAATTTTGATCCGGCCGTAACCGCCAGAGAATTTTTAGAGACCCTCATACAAGGACTGGCAATAAATGACAAATCGTCTCAAATTTGAAAAGAGAACAGATATGATTGGTCGAACGATCCTTTTTATTTCGTTGGTTGTGCCTGTCATGCTGACGGCAACAATCCCCTGCCCTGCTCTAGATGCCGATCAGATTGTCCGGGACGGATTTAATTACTGGCGGGGCAAAGCATCCATCGGGATTGTTGAGATGAAAATCCATCGCCAAGATTGGGAGCGCACCATGACCATCAAGGCCTGGACCCGCGGACAAAAGGATAGCCTATTTTATATTGCAGCCCCGCCAAAAGACTACGGCAACGGCACCCTTAAAAAAGGCCGTGAAATGTGGATCTATAATCCCAAGGTCAATCGGGTTGTCAAAGTTCCCCCCTCCATGATGAGCCAGTCCTGGATGGGCTCAGATTTTTCCAATAATGACCTTGCAAAATCTGACAGCCTGTTAGTGGATTACGCCCATTCCATTATCGGAACTGAAACCCACGAGAATAAGAAAGTATACGTCATCGAATCAATGCCCAAACCCAACGCCCCGGTGGTTTGGGGCATGCAACGACTTAAAATTCGTGAAGATCACATCTGGCTGAGCGAAGAATTTTTCGATGAAGATCTTAATCCAGTCAAAATTATGATGGCCATGGAAATCCAGATGATCGGCGATCGCTTATTTCCGAAAGTATGGCGCATGCGAAATGTGGATGAGGAGAACCGATATACCCAGTTGACCTATAAATCCCTGGAATTCAAATCCAGTTTGCCGGACCGCTTGTTTACCTTGAACAGTCTCAAGCAGCGCAGGAGATAACTGCTTGTCCATCGAAACCAAAATGGCCTTGCGCAACATCTGGCGCAATCCCCGGCGCACCTTTTTAACAGCGTGCGCAATCACATTTGCCTCTGTCCTTCTGGTGTTCATGCTGTCTTTTCAATTTGGCAGCTATGAAACCATGATTAACACATCGGTCAAAATCAGTACCGGCCACTTGCAAGTCCAGGCCGAAGCGTACCAGGAAAAAAAGAGCATCCGGTTTGTCATACCGGAACCGCAAGCCATTGCCAAAGTGGTCGCTCAAATTCCAAAGGTCGCAGCCTATACGTTCAGGGGTCAGGCCTTTTCTTTGATTTCATCGGCAGACAGAACATATGGCGTCGTTGTAACCGGCATCGATCCGCAAAAAGAGGCAATGGTTTCACGCCTTAAACAGCTGGTGCGCGAGGGACATTTTCTGGCAAGTAACGATCGTAACCAGGCGGTCGTCGGAAAATTGCTGGCCAAGAACCTGCGGGCCAAAATTGGCGATGAGCTTACGCTGCTCGGTCAAGGCCGAGATGGCTCTATTGCCGCCACGGTTGTCAACGTAAAGGGTATTTTCAGCTCCGGAATCGACGAATTTGATCGTGCGGCCATGCAAATCCCTTTGACCACCTTTCAAGATACATTTTCGATGGATCAGGCTGTGCACGAAATTGTCATTGTCGGCAGATCTTTATCTGATGTCGCCGGGATAAAGGCCACCTTACAAAGCGCCCTTTCGGCTTTTGAAGGCCGTAAAAAACTGAAGACATTGGACTGGCAGGAACTGATGCCGGGACTGCGGCAGGCCATAGAGATGGATTTGATCAGCGGACTCATCTTTTATGGTTTGTTGATCATTGTGGTGGCCTTCAGTATTTTAAATACATTTTTAATGGCCAGATTTGAACGCACCAAAGAATTCGGCGTTATGATGGCGATTGGGACAACACCTCGAAGACTGACCAAAATTCTGCTGCTGGAATCCATGACCATTACCTTGATCGGCATAATTGCCGGTATTGGCATCGGAGTCGCGCTGACTGCTTATTTTCAGGTGTACGGTATTGATTTTGCCGATGGATCGGAGCTGCTCAGTCAATTTGGCATTACCGGCCGCATGTATCCCAAACTGTCGTTTCTATCCATCACCATTGGGCCGTTTATGGTCCTGTTTTTCACCTTTTTCGCGGCTTTGTATCCAGCTCTAAAGATTCGTCGATTGCGGCCGGTGGATGCCATGACAGCAGTTTAGAAGGCGGAATGGGGAATTAGAAAGTAATTTTTAAAATAAATCCGATTTATTGAAGACTGTAAGTTTGGACATCAGATTTGTCCTGAATAGGCACTTAGAATGTACTTGCAAATGGCATGGCGCAATGTTTGGCGCAATCCGCGGCGCACGATCGTTATTCTGGTGGCGGTGATTATCGGGGTTTGGAGTATGATATTATTGGGGGCCCTAATGCGCGGGATTGCAGTGGGGATGGTCAAAAACGGCATTGCCACCCTTACCGGCCATATTCAAATTCACCGTCAAGGGTATCGCGATGACCCATCCATTGAAAAGAGCATGGCCGACAGCCGAGCGGTCGAGATGGCCCTGTTTGAAAAGCTACCCTCCGGCGCCCACTGGACCATGAGGGTGCGTGTTAATGCGATTGCCAACAATGCCAGGCATTCAAGTGGTGTAACCCTGGTGGGCATTGAACCGCTTGCCGAGGCGAAGGTTTCCTTTATCGGTACCGCCATATTGAAGGGCGTTTACCTGACACCCGAAGATGAAAACGGTATTCTTGTCGGTGAAGCCTTACTTAAAAAGTTTGAAACCAAAATCGGGCGCAAACTGGTGCTGATGGCACAGGATACAGAACAGGAAATTACATCCCGGGCATTTCGCATCGTGGGGATCTTCAGGGCCGAAATGGAATCCACCGAAAAACAATTTGTGTTCGTTACGCGCTCGGCCAGTCAAAAAATGCTCAATCTCGGAGAAGCTATTTCTGAAATATCGATTCTGCTGCCGGAAGGTGATGAAAAACCAGGCGTCGTCCAAGAATTGAAGTCTATTTTGCCCGCGGATCAATTTGAAATTCATCACTGGCAGGAACTGCTGCCCTTCCAGACTGCTTACTTGAGGATTCTAGACGGATTTATGTGGTTCTGGTTTTTGGTGGTTTTTGTGGCCATGGGATTCGGTATTGTCAATACCACATTGATGGCGGTGTTTGAGCGCATGCGTGAATTCGGCTTGATGAAAGCCCTGGGCATGAAACCCTGGTGGATTTTGCGGGCGGTGCTGGTGGAGGCTTTTCTATTACTCATCTGTGGAATGGTTCTTGGTAATAGTTTCGGATTATTAAGCTGTTATGCCCTTTCCGGACCGGGCATCGACCTGTCAGCCCTGGCAGCTGGCGCTGAATACGCCGGCATGACGCGTATCATCTATCCGGCCATAGCGTTTAGGGATGTCATGGTCGCCAATTTAACCGTGTTGTTGCTGGGATTGCTGGTGAGCCTCTATCCGGCGATAAAGGCCTCGCGCTTTACACCCGTACAGGCGCTCGCGCATACATAAACAATAAACTCGAAGCACTAAATCCGAAATGCAAAACAAATCCGAATATTAAATGACTTAAATTCAAAATTTTGGACATTGGAATTTATGATTTTGAGATTGTTTCGAATTTCGATATTCGAATTTCGTAATTTGACGATATCTTAATTGGGGAGATGAATACGGTGAATATAGTTGAATGTCAGGAAGTCAGCAAAACGTACCAGCAGGGTCAGCTGTCGGTACAGGCATTGAGGGATATCCGTTTGCAGATTGCCAGAGGAGAATTTCTGGCAGTCGCAGGGCCTTCTGGAT
>JASFJF010000342.1:0-4879 GCA_050122255.1 Desulfobacterales bacterium | reverse complement strand
TCCGGCCGGCGTCATCATCATCGGAAATATTTTGGCGATGCGTTCGGCGGCAATAATGACCGCCGCGTAACCGGCCAGATTTGCTTGCGAGCTCAAAACATCCATTTTCTGGGCCCGGGTGATGCGCGGGATCATTTCCATGCTAATGGCCGTCACCCCCTTTAGTCTGAAGGCTTCGATCAACTCCCGCTCGTTGAATGGATCCAGCAAGCTTACATAAATACATTCTTCTTTTAAAAGGGCAATGTCCTCCATTGCCGGTTTGCGAATTTGAAGCACGATGTCTGCGTTCTGATATAACCGGTTACGATCCGCTTCGATTGATGCGCCGGCCTCTTGATATTCTTTATTGGAGAGGTTTAAGGTTTGGCCAATACCGGACTCGACCGATATCTGCGCTCCCTTTTCGACCAGTCGAGTTACATGCTCAGGGAGCAGGGCCACTCGGTTCTCAGCGGGATGCGTTTCGCTGGACACGACAATATTCATCGTCTATCCTTTCTAAAAAACCCTGGGATAATTTGGGTAAGCGCAGCGGCAAGGTATTGAAAAACGTAATACTTCTTTTCTCCCCCGTCAATAACACCCTGATGCTTCCCAGAAGAACTTAACATCGGGTTTAAAACTGTTGGACCGGCCACTTGTTAGCTGCCTGACGCTGCCCCAGGCGGGCAGTCTGTTTTTCGACCCACGCACTGAAGTGGTCTGAAATGAAGATTTGGATGCATCATTGAGCGCTATCCTTGAGTCGCTTAAATATGTCAAGGGTTTGCCTGCGGGTATGTTCGATGGTGCCTGAATTATCAATCACGATGGAGGCCTGTTTTTTTTTTCTCTCTATCGACATTTGCGATTGAACGCGGGCAAGCGCATCGGCTTCAGAAATGTTATCTCTTTGCATCAAACGCTGGATCTGGATGTCCTGTGGTGTATAGACCACAATGATTTCACTTAAATCGTCGTGCATGCCGGTCTCAATCAGCAGCGGGATATCCAGAACAATCACGGCATTCGGGTGGGATTTTTGGATCTGTTTTACCTGACGATTTACTTCTTCGCTAACATGCGGGTGAACGATGCTGTTGAGCAGCTGCTTTTTCTGGTGATCATTGAAAATAATATCGCCCAGCAGGGTTCGGTTGATTTCTCCATTCGGCAGCAAGATTTCAGAGCCAAACCGATGGACAATTTCCCGATAGGCCGGCAGTCCTTTTTTGACCACCGCCCGGGCAATGTGGTCGGCGTCAATAATGACGGCGCCTGCTTTTGTAAATATGGCGGATACCGTTGATTTCCCGGTGGCAATTCCGCCTGTGAGCCCGATGACATGCATAAGGAACCCTTTGTTCGATACCTGGGGCGACAATTAGTGCTGCGCTTCGTAAATCATTTTTATATTACGGTGATATTTTAGGTGTCAGGTTTCAGGGGTCAGCCATTCTATTCGTCCCTGACACCTGAGACCTGACACCTGAACCGCCAACGGCGGAACTTTAGAGCCTGACACCTGAAACCATAGGCGATTTTTCGTCTGACATAGCTAATGCATATAACACGATATTTGTACCATAGGTGTACGACATGGCACCAGATACGGCCATAATAATCGGCCAGTCGTTATTGTCAACATCGAACTGGCATGCGCGCCATTTAGCGAGAGCTGTCCGGTGCTTGCTTTTGAGCGGTTATGCATTACCATTTGCATATATTGAACATGGTATTCTTCATTTTGAACCGAAACCAACCGTCACGGCGGTGAATCATTGGAGGTGATAGCAATGGCAGAAGAAAAGTTTAAGATGGCTGCAGAGGTGTGTTCATATGTGGATGATGACCGCCAGAATCTAAATCTGGAAATTTGTCTTCCGGGAGTTGATAAAAAAGATATCAATCTCAAGATGCTTGAAGACAGTTTCAGTCTGAGGGCACCCCGCAAAGACTTTGACTATGTTACCACAGCCGCCTTCTGTTGCCCGGTGAATGCCAAGTACGCCAGCGCAAAGTTTGAAAATGGGGTCTTGAAGGTCAAGATACCGTTTAAAGATCCAATGCAGGACGCGCATCAGATTGCCATTCACTAACCGCCATCTTTAAGCATATATGCTTAAAACCTTTATTAAAGCAGTGCCATTGTGGGCGCTGCTTTTCTTTTTCAGAAAATGGTTTCAGGTGTCAGTGTTCGGGTGTCGGGGTACAGGTGACCGAAAGCGAAAAACACTGAAAACTTGTGATCGTTATGGTTACTGAATTGCAAAAGCCCGATACTGCGAACGATGACCTGAAACCTGACACCCAAAAATTGATTCCTGTCACTCAAAACGTTGAAATATTTTCCGGGTTTGCCCATAATAAAACGCCCGAAATGCCATTTCTGACCGCTGAATTATATTTTTGACGCCATTTGCGCATATCATATACCACTTTGTGGTGATATCTAACAAGCCTTTAATATTATTATTAAAAAATCGCTGTACTTTTCCAAAAAAACCATTGACTTTGATGGATTTGTTGACTATGGTATGCTCTTTCTTGACTAATAAAGTCAAGAAACTTCCCGACTATAAAGGTCAAGAAACAGCCTGTCCGTACAAGTGAGGATACGCGCTATGGCCATTACGCCGAAGAAAAATCAGTACGCATTGCGCGCGATTTTTGAACTTGCCAAACATTTGGGGCAAGGTCCTAAGAAGATATCCGAAATTGCCGAGGCCCAGGCTATCCCGATGCGCTTTTTGGAAGTGATCCTTGGACAGCTTAAAAGCAGCGGATGGGTTGACTCCAAACGCGGTTTTTACGGCGGCTATTTCTTAAAATGCTCCCCCAAAGAGATATCTGTAGGTGATATTCTGCGATTCATGCAGGGAACCAGCAAACCGACCGAGTGCGTCGCCTGCGTATCCAAGGGCGATTGCCCTTTTGACGGCCAGTGCGCCTTTGCGCCCATGTGGAATAAAGTAGACGCGGCCATGTTCAAGATTTATGATGAAACGACCATCCACGACTTACTTAAAATGGAACAAAAAAATATAGATAGCAGAAATTTTTAAAGCGGCATCTCAAATATTAATCTCAATTAAACTGACGAAGGATCTCGGAGATGAAAATCGGTAAATTTCGACTCAATCTGACCAGCATCCCTTTGATCGTACTGGCTGTTTCAATATGTCTGACGTGTTCCGGGAACTACGGAGCCAAAAACCCATCTGAATCCGAGATGCAACAGCGGGCCGACATTATCCGCATCGATTCCATGCAACAGTTTGGCAAACTGGAACGGCCAGCGGTCACATTTTTGCACCAGAAGCACACCGAGGCGGTCCAAAAGAAAAACAAAGACTGCAAAGCCTGCCATTTAATTGAAAAAGACCGCATGGTATTCAAATACATGCGGCTCGAGAATACGACCTACCAGGAAGTGATGGATACCTATCATACCAATTGCATTGCCTGTCACCAACAAACAAAGGATGCCAATGAAAAAAGCGGGCCGCTAACATGCGGTGAGTGCCATCAGGAGCGGACCGACCTTGTCCCCAACTGGCAGCCGATCGGTATGGACAGATCTTTGCACTACCGGCATTCCAAAGCACAAGACAAAAAGTGTGAACGCTGCCACCACCAATTTGATGAAGTCACCAAAAAGCTTTTTTACGCCAAGGGCAAAGAGGGCACCTGCCGATATTGCCATAAAGATGTCACCGAAGAAAACCGAATCTCAATGCGGGAAGCCTCCCATTTAGACTGCATCAATTGCCATCGCCAGACGCTGGCCAAGTTCGACGATGCCGGCCCGATAACATGCGGTGGCTGTCATGATCCAGAACAGCAAAAGCTGATTGAAAGACTCAAAGAAATCCCGCGCATGCAACGCAACCAGCCGGACACGGTTTTCGTGCGCACCAGCAAGTCAGGCATCATAAACCCCCAGCAGGCGACACGTTTGAAGATGGTGCCGTTCAGTCACAAATCACATGAAGCATACAACGATACCTGCCGGGTTTGCCATCACGCCAATTTAAACGCCTGTGTCCAATGCCACACCTTGCAGGGCACCAAAGAGGGCAATTTTGTCACGCTCCAGGAATCCATGCACCGCCTCGATGTCAATATGAGCTGTACAGGTTGTCATGACCAAAGCCAGCGTTCTCCGGAGTGCGCCGGATGTCATTTCAGCATTTCGAGGAACCGTCAGCAGGATCCCTCAGCCTGTCAAGCCTGTCATATGGCAGATGTGGGCCAGGTGAGTGAAAGCCTCCAGCACATCGAAGAAAGGGACTTGGCCGCCATGTATCTGAATGCCCGTGAACCCTTAAGTGTGATGTACGCCGACTCGGATTTACCTGAAACGGTCGAAATCAAGGCTTTGATGAATGAATATGAGCCGGTAAAGTTGCCGCATCGTAAAATTATTCAGACGCTGTCCAATAATATCAAAGACAGCAAACTGGTGGCCTATTTTCACGCTGACAAAAACACGCTTTGCCAGGCATGTCACCATCACAGCCCGGCGGCCCCGAAACCGCCCAGCTGCGCCAGCTGCCATGGTCAGCCCTTTGACGAGCGGGATCCAGCCAAGCCGGGATTGATGGCGGCATACCATCGCCAGTGTATGGAATGTCACAAGGCGATGAACCTTGAAAAACCGGTGGCAACCAATTGTGTGGCTTGTCACCCCAAGAAAGACTAATTAAGAAAAGAATCCAAAGCAAAGAGAAAATTATGTCGATTACACGCAGAAAGTTCTTAGGCTGGATGGGTGCTGCAACCGCCGGCACGACCCTGGGAAAAACTGCCAACGCAGCCTCAAACAAGCATTTTAGTGGATATCCAAACAGCATGGGCGTATTGTTTGACAATACCCGATGTATTGGATGCCGCA
>JASFJF010000341.1:0-4925 GCA_050122255.1 Desulfobacterales bacterium | reverse complement strand
CGGCACCAAGGCGCTGGCGATTTTAGCTGCAAAGTCCTTTGCCAATTTTAGACCGGGTGGCGGCAAAGTTGTCGGCGGTTCGGTGATACTGGAAAAAGGCCTCGTCAAAAGTGACTTTGAAGAACTGGCCAGGGAAGGTGTGCGAACCGTTGGTGAAATTGGACTGGGGACCATCAAGAATCCAGAAGATGCCGCGCCGATGGTGCAATGGGCGCAAGAATGCGGCATGACGGTGATGATGCATGCCGGCGGGACGTCCATTCCAGGAAGCAGCACGGTAACGGCTGAAATGGTCATTCAGGCCAATCCCGATATTGTGTCTCATATCAACGGCGGGCCGACCGCAGTCGCCATGGATGAAGTGCGGCGCCTGGTTGTTGAAACTGATCTGGCTTTAGAAATCGTGCATTGCGGCAATCCCAAAGTGGCGGTGGAAGCCGCCAATTTATGTGTTGAGCAAAATGCGCTGGGTCGCATCATTATCGGAAACGATGCGCCCTCGGGGACAGGGGTAGTGCCGCTGGGTGTGCTAAGAGTCATTTGCCACCTGGCCAGTTTGACAGCCATCAAACCCGAAGAGGCCATTTGCATGGCCACCGGCAATACGGCACGCGTTCATAAGCTGCCGCGGGGTGTGATTGCAACGGGAAAAGAGGCGGATCTGGTGGTCATGGATACACCCATGGGTTCGATTGGAGCGGATGCATTGGCCGCTATTAAGGCTGGAGATGTCCCGGCAGTTGCCATGGTGTTGGTGGATGGCGAGATTGTTGTGGCCAAAAGTCGCAATACACCACCAGCGGTGAGGAAGCCTCGGGTAGTCTGACGACCGTTGGTTGTCCATTGCCAGTCGTCGGTTGCAATCATTTCTATCTGCTACGGACAACGGACAACTGACCACCGACACGATAAAAACAGCCTAATCTATTCATACGGGGTAACGACCCAATGTTATTTGCTTTATGAAAATTGAAACGGAAAAATGCATCGGTTGCGGGTATTGCGTGCGCGACTGTCCGGTGGATGCGGTTCAACTGGTCAAGAAAAAGGCGGTGATCAACGATGACGGTTGTACCCATTGCGGCGTATGCGTGCGCGTATGCGAAAGTGATGCTGTGATTGCCGCCGAAAGCATACCGGCAGAGGCCATCGAATGTGATGCCTGTCCGATCAAATGCTGGATTCAGCCCGGGTTCATCGGTGCCTGCCATCGGTATCGCAATGAAGCCGGAAAACTGCTTCGGCTCACGCGCCTGCACACTTATGGTGATGTCAAAAATATCGTCGGCCCCGAACCCAAGACCAACATCCGCAAACCCCTGATAACAGCCATTGGTGCCGGTACCACTTATCCGGATTGCAAACCGGCACCCCGTATTGTGAAGACCAAACGGCGCGGTGTTGATGTGGTCACAGTGGTCACCGAAGCTCCGCTGAGCTACAGTTCTATTATCGTCAAAATCGATACGGATATCCCGATCGGAAAGGAAGGCGATCGCATTTTTGTGGGTAAAAGAGAGGTCGGCATGGTGGAGACCGAACAGTACGGCTCCAAAATGCTGCATATCGGCGGGGTTAATCGCATGACCGGCAAAAACGGTTTTGTGATAGCGAAAACCATTACCGCGATTGCCAATCGCCAGCGGGTAAAACTTAAAATCCAAAAGGGCAGCCGGCTGGAAGTTCAGGTGGGGCAGCCGCCCTTCATTGATGGTAAAGAGGCGACCAAGATGCGTGTGGGCTGCGGTAGCGCCACTATGGGATTGTTTGCGCCCCTGCTGGTGGCGTCTGCAGATGAGGTCATTATCATCGATTCGCACATCACCGGGCAGATGAGTCGCCATGTGGCGGGCATTTATGCCGGGGCCAAGCCCACCGGCATCCGGCTTAGATTTACCGAAAGCACCCCGGGCCGATATTTCGGCGATCATGGCAACGGCTGGGGGGGCACCTCCATTAAAAACCCTGGCGATATCATTAAAACCATTGATATGAAAGTTGCCCGTAAAGGCATGACGATATTGATTACAGAGACCACCGGCCAGAACGGCGCCATGTTTAAAATCGGTGCCAGGGGTGCCCTCATAGAAAACCCGCTGTCCCGCAAGGCCAAAGCCGCGCTGAAGGCTATTGCCGACAGCTGCCAGCCTTCGCGGGTTTCGGCTATTTATACCGCCGGTGCGGGCGGCAGCGCGCGGGCTGGAGTGACGCGCCATCCGATCAAACTGACCCGAGCGGTCCATGCCGGCAAAGCCCATTTAACTGTGGGCGGCGCCCCCGGTTTTGTCCTGCCGGGCGGCGGTATTTCTTTTATGGTGGATATCGAACGCGTCAAATCCGGCTCCTTTTACTGGACACCCACCCCGGCAACTATTTGCCCTCTGGAGTACACCATGGAGCTTAAAGATTTCAAATCCATGGGCGGGCACACAGAGGCCATAAAACCGTTTTCAGCAAAAAAGCCAAAGCCAAAATAAGTGAGGGGACGTTTTCAACGCAAATGCCTGAGGGGACTGTTTAGCGATCTTGCCAAAATTTGATGGAAGACACATTTTGATGCTGGTGTGCTTCCGAGCTTGGCCCGTGGTTCGACACGCTCACCACCCTGAGCACAGTCGAAGGGGAATCCATTGCTTTTTGAACATTTGATTTTCGATATTATTTGGGATTTCGAGTTTCGTGCTTCGAATTTGCGGTTACACGGAGTAAACGCTTAGATGTCCTATGAACAATCCATAGCGCTGCTGGACGAAGAAACCGTTTTAGCCGAATACGGCCCGATGCGGCTGGTCATCAGTGCCTGGCAAAATGGCCGGCCGCAGACCTTGCTCTGCCGGCAGGCCGCAGAGGTATCCTTCGGGTACCTGGAGGCGGTCGCCAAACATCGAAAAATACTGGCTCAGTCTTTCAGACAAATCTCGACACCGCCAGACAACAATATTGTGCAGCGGATGATTCAAAGCGTAAAGGCAGTTGACGACTCGGATCTAACACCCATGGCAGCCGTAGCAGGCACGATTGCCGATGCTGTAGCCGACTGGCTGTTTGACCGCGGACTCAACAAGGTGGTGGTGGACAACGGCGGCGATATCGCCATACGGCTGGCAGCCGGTCAAACTGCTACCGTCGGCATTCGCCCGCAGATAGACTGCCAAGACATTTCCCATATGGCCCGGCTGGACGACCACCACCCATCCTGGGGGGTGACCACCAGTGGTCTGGGGGGACGAAGTTTTACCCGGGGGATTGCATCGGCGGTTACCGTCATCGCCGTCAATGCCTCGATTGCGGATGCTGCCTCGACGGCAATTGCCAATGCCTGTTTTGTAGAAGATGATGGTATCGTTCAAATTCCGGCCGAGCAGATAGACCCCAATACTGATTTAAAAAGATTGAACGTTACGGTTGACGTTGGTTTCCTGAAATGGGACAAAAAGATTCAGGCTGTCAAAACGGCTGTATCCAAAGCAGACAGACTTTGTCACCAGGGCCTTATTGCCGGCGCCTTAATAGCCTTGGAAGACGTTTATATGATGACAAATCATGCCGATAATCTCATTTCACCATTAAACTAAGGACTTCTGGACTTGTCCGGAATTCCTTACCGTGGAAAGGAGGATTAAAAATGAAGGTAACCAAATTGATGTTATTTGTGCTGACGGTGTCGCTTATCGTTACCGGAATGGCAACGGCTGTATTCGCCGCAGAGTCCATTAGAGTTGGCGAAGTTCAAACTTATAGTAAACTGACCGTATTCACGTTTCCGTATCGCAACGGCTGGCAGCTGGCTTTAGAGGAGATTAATAGCGCCGGCGGTGTGAACGGCAAGAAAATTGAGGTGATCTCCCGCGATGATCAGGGAAAACCCGGCGAGGCCGTCAAAGTTGCCGAAGAGCTCGTCAGCAAAGATAAAGTCGTTTTGCTGTTCGGCTCTTTCTTGTCCAACGTTGGGCTGGCGGTAACGGATTTTGCCAAGCGCAACAAAATTCTTTATATCGCTGCCGAACCGCTGTCGGATGCAGTGGTGTGGGCTAAAGGCAATCGCTATACCTTCCGCCTGCGCCCCTCGACTTATATGCAAGCCGCCATGCTGGCGGAGGGGGCTGCTAAAATGCCGGCCAAACGCTGGGCCACCATTGCGCCAAACTATGCCTATGGTAAAGATGCAGTTGCCTCGTTCAAAAAGGTGTTGAAGGCCAAACGGCCGGATGTGGAATTTGTAGCCGAGCAATGGCCGGCACTGTTCAAGATCAATGCCGGCGCGGAAATTCAGGCCCTGGCAGATGCCAAGCCCGAGGCGGTCTATAACGTGACGTTTGCCAGCGATTTGGCCAAATTTGTGCGTGAAGGCAAACTCAGAGGCTTTTTTGACAATGTCTCTGTGGTCAGCCTGTTAACCGGTGAACCCGAATACTTAGACCCTTTAAAGGCTGAGGCACCTGAAGGCTGGCTGGTGACCGGGTATCCCTGGTATGATATCAAGACACCGGCTCATAGCAAGTTTGTTGAAGCCTATCAAAAGAAATTCAATGACTATCCGCGCACGGGATCGATCGTGGGTTACAATGTCATGTATACTGTTTTCCATGTGCTCAAAAAGGCCGGTGCCACCGATACCGAAAAACTGGTCGATGCTATGAAAGGATTATCCTTTGATTCAATAGTCGGTCCGATTACGTACCGCAAAATTGACCATCAGTCGACTATGGGTGCTTATGTGGGCAAAACCGCGCTTAAAGACGGCAAAGGCATCATGGTCGATTGGAGCTATGCGGACGGTAAAGATTATTTGCCCAGTGATGCAGAGGTCATGAAGCTGCGACCGCAATAACCACAGTTGCCGGCATGGCAGTTCTGCCATGCCGGCAACCAAGCTCGAATGTCGAAATTCGAAATTCGAACCAAATCCGAATGACAAATTATTA
>JASFJF010000340.1:0-4934 GCA_050122255.1 Desulfobacterales bacterium | reverse complement strand
ACCGTTTGGGCTGTATGCCGGCAATATCTTTCAGGGAATTGTAAAGCTGGACGGCAAGCCGGTGCCATTTGCTGAGGTCGAGGTCGAACATTACAACACCGACAAAAAGTATAGCGCCCCCACTGATTACATGATCACTCAAACCATAAAAGCTGATACAAACGGGGTGTTCACCTATGCTGCTCCTGTTTCCGGTTGGTGGGGTTTTGCGGCCTTAAATGCGGCTGATTTCAAACTGCCGCATCAGGGGCAACAAAAGGATGTAGAACTGGGAGCTGTCATCTGGGTGTATTTTCACCAAATGAAGTAAAAAAAGGGGGAAAGATGAAGAGACGAATGATTTTAGCTTTGGCTGGCGGAATTTTTTCTGTAGTCGTCTGCTCGTTGTTTTTGGTCGGCACAGCAATGGGTTATGACGTTACCGATAAGTTTTCAGTCGGCGGCGTTCTGGCCGGTGCCTGGCAATATCTGCAGGCCGATAAAGACGCTGCTGGAGAAAATGTTGATGACGGACCCAAAGCAGCGGTTGCGATTCAACCGGAAATGAGCTTTCGGCCCTACGATAACAGTGAGCTGTTTGCCAAGTTCGGTTTTGCAGCCAACAACGGGCTCAATGTCAAATCCCCCTTCGTACTGACCACCTGGGCCGCCGATCTGGAAGACGACGTCAAAGACATCAATGGGCGCAATCGCGATTATCTGTTGACCGGCTGGGCCAAGCATACCTTTGAATTCAGCGAGTCGCACAGTCTGGGATTTAGCTTCGGCATCATTGATGCCACCGATTATGTGGATGAAAACGCCTTTGCCAACGATGAATACGGCCAGTTTTTAAACGAGGTGTTCGTCAACGCGGTCACCGGCAATTTTGTTTCCTACGACATCGGCGGTGTGGCGCAGTGGGCCATTGGCAATTTCAGCGCCAACGGCTTGATTATGGACGTGGGGGAAAACGAGGAGGGCAACAATTTTCAATATTATGCCCTGCAGCTGGCTTATCTGTTGGAGACCGGTCTGGGCGAAGGCAACTATCGGCTCACCGGCACGCTGACCAGTGACAATTTTTTAAATGCCGACGGCGACGATGATGACGAGACGCTCTCGGCGCTGGTTTTTTCTGCCGACCAGCAGCTGGGCGACATTTTTGGCGTTTTTTTGCGGCTGGGTTTCCAGGACGATGATGCGGCGGTTACTTACGAGAGCGAGTATTCGGGCGGCGTGAACATCAGCGGCAGCATCTGGGGCCGGGAGCAGGACAATATCGGCATCGGCGTCGCCTACCTGGATGATGGCAACTCCGCGCTGGACAATACGCTGGCGGCCGAGGCCTATGTGCGCTTTGGTTTAAACGAGGTGTTTGCCATAAGCGCAGATTTTCAGTATTTAGAAGATGAATACGACGTTGGCGACGACGTGGATGGCTGGGTTGGCTCCATTCGAATCACCGCTGAATTTTAGCTATAGAATTCTCTTTGTCGTGCCCTATATAATTTCCCTTGTCGCCATTACTATTATTTGTTTTGCAGTTTTTTATACAGTTCTTATGCGCCAGGAGATTCGATGAATATAACTTTGGCCACATTTCAGTAAGTATGCGACATATTTTCGTTTTGCATTTTTAATCTAAACAAATTTATAAATTGAGTCTATTTGGATAGCTTAAAAACGGTCTATTCATTTAATATTGTCAAACGTATTACACAAGATCCTTAAACTTTACATATCGGCTGGTGAAATCTCAAAAAGCCGAAATTTTTCAGGTTGGCAAAAGAAATATTAAAAATCAGAAAATTATTGATAACCGGGGCAATGCTAATATTGCCTTGCCCCGTCTATTTTAAGCATACAGGTTTTTAATCCACCGAATTGCTTCCACATCAGTTATCTTTCCCAAATATCGCTGAGTCGTTGATAGATATGCATGCCTGAGGATGACCTTGCTAAAAATCTCGATTGGAGTTCCGGATCGGGATGCATGTGTGGCAGCATGGCGTCTGAGATCATGGGGTCGCCGGTTCACACCAGCTGATTCGCCGGCTTTTTTGACCTCAAAGTCGATAGTGTTGCGAATATAATTGAAAACGGCTTTGAGGCTGGAGTAACGGTTGCGCTTGGTGGTTTGATTGTTGCCTTTGGCGAGCCGGGTTAGAAAGGAAAGGATCTTATCCGGGGTGATGGACTGCAGTTCTCGCTCACTAAATGTGTCTGAGACGCGGGTGAAAAGAAACTTATAATTTTTCAAAGTATTTTTTTTTCGAGTTGACCCTGTGATACTCTTGATTCGAATGGATGGCTTTTGATACTTTCATATTGCACCTACTTGTTTGTTATGAGTTAATGATTTTCCGGTCTTAACCGGTGCAAATGTACTATATCACAAAGGCATAAATCATGGGACTGGGAACAAGAATATTTATTGTTAAGGAAGATGATTCTTTACTGCGCTTAGCACTAAAGCGATATAACCGACTCATTAAAGGACATCCAGATGAAGACCTGATGCAATATGCAGGCAAGAAAATCCGTTATGCATCGATCGTAATAGAGATAATGAATCGAAAACCAAATGAAAATCAAAGCTGATAAATGGGATACCCTTGATGGCGTATTGGATAAAATTTGGCTAATGCTTAAACATGGAGCCTCCGATCCAGACGATCCATTTCATTGGCCTGTACTGGGCACGACATCAATAGAAGGCTTCAATTTGCGAACTGTTATACTTAGGAAAGTCAGCGTGTCCGAACGAATGTTAGTTTGTCACACCGATGCTCGCACCGTAAAAGTGCAAGATATTAAAAGTTATTCAAAAACAAGCTGGTTATTTTATCATCCCACCACCAAAATTCAGCTGAGAATATCAGGACAAACAACATTACATGCACATGATACATATGCTGATCGACAGTGGTCTGATTCCAAAATCTCAAGTCGACTGAATTACTGCGCGTCTCAGCCTCCTGGCACACCCATTGATAAGCCCTCGTCCGGATTGCCCGATTTTTTGCTCCATAAAATACCAACCCTTTTGGAAACCGAAAGGTGCCGAAAGAATTTTATGGTTATTGTAGCGCACATATTTTCTATCGATTGGTTGCTTGTGAAAATAACTGGGAATCGCCGCGCCCTATTTGAGTGGGATGAAGACAGCTTGCGGTCGACATGGCTGGTTCCGTAACTTGCAAAATTTCAGATCCTATATAATAAATCATTTTTATACCGTAACACTTTTACAATTAGGAGATTGCCATGATGATCACTGCCCAAAGCAAGAGCGTTATTCCTTTTCGTCCTAATGATGCCAAACGGGTTGGCAAAGAATGCTACTATCTTGATTTAATAATTTGGTTAAATGGTGAGTTCGCAGAATTGGGTGACTTCGTGGGTTTCAACTATGGCGTCTACGTTAATGCCTTTGGCGGATTTTTCATTGATGACTATTCAATGATCGGTCCCTATTCAATGATTCACACTGCCAATCATGAGACCGACCCAAGCAAACCTCTACAACAACAAGGATGGATAAAGCAACCTGTTACGATTGGAAAATGGGTCTGGGTCGGAGCGGCAGTGATGATTTTACCGGGCGTTACAATTGGAGACGGGGCTATCGTCGGTGCAGGAAGTGTGGTTGCAAAGGATATACCGCCGTGGACCGTAGCAGTCGGCAATCCCTGTAAAGCTATTAAAAAGCGGAAATAACTGCTGGATCGTCTGCATGTTTATACATATGCACAGCGCCCGTATGTCATCTTACATTCAAAAGAAGCTCAACAATTAAAGACCATGCACATACTCTTTGTTCAACCTCAGCCATGCATTCGTGCTCTTAAATATGCCGAAGGAATATGTAAGATTCATTCGGATATTCGCCTTTCGTTCGCATATTCGGGTAAAACGCTTACCGAGCTTTACGGACATGGCGATGAATGCTTTAAGGCTTGGTTTTCTCTCGGTGAAAATCCGGCAAACGAGCTGCAAAAGATTGTTGATACAAGTGATATCAATCTTATCCATTCTCACAATGCACCTGATACGCTTACGAATTTGTGCATCGATCTGTTTGGTGGAAAAATACCGATAGTGCACGACATCCACGATCTAATGAGTGCTCGTCATACAGCCTATGAGGATGGTTTGAATAAAACGATCAATGTTGTAAATTGGCGCAAGGAGGAACGGCGGGCCATCGAACGCAGTGATGCCATAATTGCCGTTTCGGATTTTATCCTTCAGATAGCGAGGCGGAAGGGCTATCGCTTTCCTAAGATTGCACACGTCTATGAAAATTATATCCCGGAACGTTTCATTCCTAAAACCTTGCCACAGACAAAACAAAACCTTTCCAACCAACCGATTCGTATTGTTTACGAAGGCTTTATCAGCAGTAATGGAGGCCACTATGATATGCGCTCCATCTTTAAAGCACTCGCAGCAGAGGAGATTGAAGTGCATATATATCCATCACGCGAAAATTTGGACTATCAGACGCTATCAGATACCGTGCCGAACATCTTCTATCATCCAAGTCTCCCACCGGATACGCTTTTAAACGAGATCGCGCAGTATGATTTCGGCTGGGCTGGATTCAACGACACCCTCAACAGGGTGCATATTGATACGGCTCTACCGAACAAGCTATTCGACTACATTGCCTGTGGCTTGCCGGTTGTCAGTTTCCCTCATGAGGCACTTAAGCGTTTTTTGGAGACACATCACTTAGGCCTTGTTATTGATGCAGTATCAGGATTGACAGAACGGCTGCGGAATCCAGAAATGGCAGTCATACGGAAAAATGTCCGTGCCCACCGTTTGGATTACACAGTTGAGGCCAATATTGGATTTATAGTAAACATGTATTTAGAGTTGTGCGGAGAAACCGCTTCTCTCTGTAATGAGCAGAGTTACAATTAACTGAAAGTTCACCGGACGTG
>JASFJF010000339.1:0-4939 GCA_050122255.1 Desulfobacterales bacterium | reverse complement strand
CATTCAGCGGAATGGATTCAAAAATCTGGGCTTCAAGCTCCGGATCGCAATTTAAAACCGCTGTTTTTTCATCTTTTTCAAGCAGCCCGCATTCCAGATAGGCCTGCACAAATTCTTTTGACCAGTTTTTAAAGATGCCCCGGCCGGCAGCAAAAAGCCTCAATGCCTCCTGCTTGCCTTTAAACTGTCGACGCCGGCGGCGAGCCATTTTTGCCAGGGGAACAGTACCTCTGAGGCCCAGCAGTTTCAATACCGCCAGCGGCCACAGCAGCCGGCGCGGCAGAATAACCGGGTCGATCAAAATGATCGCGCTGAACAGATGCGGGTAATGAGCGGCCGCAATATAGGTGGTAACGGCCCCCAGTGAATGCCCGATGCCGATAACCGGTGCAGGCAGTTTTTGCTCGACCAGGTTTCTCAGATCTTCGGCAAAAATGTCCCAGTGGCGAATGCGATCAACGCCGGGCTGATCGGATCCGCCGTGGCCCCGCACGTCACTGGCCAGGATGCGAAGATCATTGACAAGATATCGAATAAAGGGCGTATAGGTGCCTGCACAAAAACCGTTTCCGTGTAAAAAATGGGCCGGCAGTCCTTTTCCTCCCCAGTCCAGGTAGTGAATCCGCCCATCGGGTAGATTTAAAAAATGCTCTGTCGGCTCACGCTTGCTGTCTGAGTCGGTCGCAAACGCTGTTTTTGTGGTTGAATTCATGCTTCACTCGTGCAGTTGTAGCGGTTGTCAACGGAGGTTCGGTTTTTTCACAAACAGCCAAGCAAAACCCGCGTAACCCAAAACGGGGCTCACCTGCGCATGAATGTCATCGAAATGGTTTGCCCGTAAAACCGGCCAGTTTTTCGCCATTGAAACCTCTTATTGGGGGTCGGCCGCATCGCGTCGCATCGATTGAATGGTCCTTTCCAATATCAGATTAAATACAGGGCTGCTAGGCGGAAGTCCGCCGTTAACATGCACATAAACGTTAATGGCATGAAGCCCGAGCCGAGGCCTTTGGCAATTCGTGGGGTGAAAATCTGTTAAAAACAGCTGCATACTCATCAATAATGTCTGAAGCGACATGTTGCCAGCTGAATGGGTAGACCGAGGCGCGCACTTTTTCAGCCGAAAACTCACCAGCCTGCTGCCGTGCAAAAATAGAGGCAATGCCGTCAGCCAGCGGGATGGGCCCGGCGTTTTCCACCAGCGCCCCGGCTTTGCCGCTTTGTAATATAGCGCTCATGGCCCCGACCGGGGTTGAAACCACCGGCGTGCCGCACGCCAGGGATTCCAAACCCACCAGGCCGAAACTTTCATAGTGGGAGGGTATCACCAGGGTATCGGCGGCGCGGTAATATGGCGGAAGCCGGTTTTGTTCGATCCGGCCGACAAAGGTGACCGAATCCGCGATACCGAGTTCATGAGCCATTTGCTGAAAATCCTGGAATTCTTCGGTTTCCGGTCCTTCGCCGCCGATAATCAGCAATTGAACAGATTTTTGCTGCCGCAGATGACCGATCGCTTCAAGCAATCGATCGATGCCTTTGATCGGGTCAAAGCGGCCGACATACAAAGCCGTGGGCGTCTTTTCATCCAGGCCCAGCAGCTTTCGCGCCGCCTGCTTGTCCCGAGGCCGAAACAGGTCGAGATTGACGCCACAGGGCACCACACCGATTTTTTCGCCGGCGGCATGATAGAATTTTATCAGGTTTTGTTTTTCCGCAGGGGTCGGCGCCAGGATGCGCTGGCTGGACTGGACCAGTTTCCGCTCGGTGGCAAGCCGCAGGTCCGGTTCCTGCTCCGCCAGCCCCGCGATGTTTTTGACAACACCCAGCGTGTGGAACATGACGATGTGCGGGATATTCCAGCGCTCCTGCACCCAGTTGCCCAGCCGCCCGGATAGCCAGTAATGACTGTGGATCAAATCGTAACGCAGATTCTGCTGGTTTTTGAATTTTTCGAGTGCCCGCAAAAAATCAGCCAGATAATAATACAGCGTCAGCTTTTGAACATGGCCGTTGTTGCCGGCGCTCAAATGAATTAAACGCACGTTTTCATACAGGTCGACGATGTGATCGGGCCTGGATCCATTTAATTTAGTATATATGTCGACCCGGTGACCTCGGCTTCCCAACTCGCGGGCCAGTTCCCGGATATATACGCTCATGCCACCGGTATTTTTCGTCCCCAATTCACCAATCGGACTGGAATGGATGCTGAACATCGCCAGTTGCAACTGATCTGTTCTCAAATCGGATTCCTTCCTTTAAAGCGCTGCTCTGAAGTCAAAAACCGGTCATGCGGATTCGGCGATGCTGACCCGACAACGATACAGGGGAATTTTTTTACCCCCCAAACGATGTTTATAAACTTCAGTTCCTTTCAGAAAATCATACCTTTTTTTGCCGAGTTGAATACTTTTTTTGAGCGACAAGAGTTTGCTGAGCAACCCCACGCTCAAAGCATGGTACCTTTCATCATAACCATTATTGTACAAATGGAAAGTCTCATTGTGGTCAAAGCACATGACAGCAGCCACAACCGCATCATCAAGCATCAGAAAAAAGAGCCTGAGGATTCGGGCTGCAGCCAGCTCAATCGCCAGCGCATAAAAAAAAGAGGCCATCCGATCGGTCATAAATCGCGCTTTGTCCGATCGATTCTGTTTAAAAAGCGATAAAAAAGTGTCCATTGCGCTGCTGACCGCACTGATATCATCGACCGATCGCAATTTTATCCGGCCGGCTTCCTCCAGCCGCCTGAACTTGCGCCTGACCTCGTGCCGCTGCTTGCTGGTCAGCTGCCGCAGGTACGCGTCCCAGGAGGCCGGCAGATCCAGCACCATGGTGGCATCCACCATTTGCCAATCGACCGTATACTGATGGTCCCTTGCTGCCGGTGCCAGGTGGCGGTAAAGCGTTGAATCCGAGCGCACGGCTTCCAGATCCAGCTGACGGATGCCCTGCGTTTTGAGGTGCTCAAAAAGGAGTTTGAAAAAGGCTTTTTCTCCGCCGGGCGCAACCACCACATCCTGATAATCGCAGATGTCCGTATCCCCCATCAGGCGGGCCGTTTGGCCCTCAACCATCAACGGTGCTATTCCGATTAGTTCACCGTGCTTGCGAATCGAACATAAATAGGGCGTGCGATCACTGCCGAATGCCTGCCACCAGGCCTTTAGCCACCCTGGCAATACAAACAGACAGTCCCATTTCAGACGGTTGGCACCGTCCTGCCAGAGGTCGGCAACCGAATCAATCGACTCTTGCGTTACGGTGTATGTTTTGTTTGCAGCCATCAACATTTTGGTTATTTCTAAGACACTAGATTACGGGTGTCAGTGTTCAGGTGTCAGACACCCGGTTCCAAGGTTCAAGGTTCCGTGTTCTGCGGTTCTGAAATTTGAGGTTCAAACTGCCGGCTTTGGGCTTCCCGCCGCTGGCGGTTTGAAACTAAAAGCCGTAATGTGCATCCCTAAACCCTGAACCTTTATGCTACAGCTTAACCGCTTGCCCCGTTCGGGCCGCCTGCGCAAGCGCATCCAGCACCCGCATATTTTCAATACTGTCTGTTATCGGGAATCTGAGCTCGGTTCGGCCCATGACCGCGTTGGCAAAGTGCTCGACCATCAGTTGATATTGATCTGCTCCCGGGACACTGTGCGTTTGACCCGTCTCCTCATCCCGGCCGCGCACGTAGAAGATCGCCTCGTTCTCCCAGGGCACAAAGGCATTGTGGGGCAATTCGATAACACCGTCCGACCCGGCGATGCTGTATGTTTGCTGCAAAGCCGTGATGAAACTGGCTTCAAAAGAAGCCAGGCCGTTGCCGGCAAAACTCAGGCTGCCGACCATATGCAAATCGACACCACCCGGATCATATTCGGCCTGGGCCTGCACCTGCAACGGTTCAGCCCCCAGAAACCAGCGCGCCACACTGACACTGTAGCAGCCGACATCCAGCAGCGCGCCGCCGCCCATTTCCGGATCGAGGCGGACATTGGGCGGGTTACGCCACTCTGAACCGCCCATCCGGAAACAAAAAGCGGATCTAACCAGCCGGGGCTCGCCGATGACGCCTCCGGAAATCAACTGCTTGATGCGCCGACTGCGGGGATGAAAGCGATACATAAATGCCTCCATCAGAAAGCGTCCGGTATCTTTGGCAACTGCCGCCATCTCCCTGGCCTCTCTGGCATTGCACGCCAGGGGCTTTTCGCACAGCACGTGCTTGCCGGCCTTCAGGGCTTTTATTGTCCAGGGGTGATGAAGATGGTTAGGGAGTGGAATATAAGTAAGTTCGACTTGCGGGTCAACCAGCAAGCCCTCGTAGCTGTCGTATATATGCTCTATACGATTGTCAGCCGCCACCTGTTCCGCCTGAGCCGGAGAGCGCGTTGCCAGAGCAAATAATATTCCATTGCTCGATTTGCAGATGGCGGGAATCACGCACTTGCGGGCAATGGTGGCGTTTCCCAGGACTCCCCATTTGACCGCTTCAGCCATCCAGCACCTCCGGTGTGCCGCCGCTGGCGGACGATCGTGCCGCCGCTTCCAGGATGGCCACCACTTTAACTGAATCGGCCAACGGCGCTGTGATGGGCTCGCCGCCCAGCAGATGATCGGCGATGTTGCGATGGAACCCAAAATGCCGGCGTTCGGCCACGGCAAGCTTCTGAGTCACGATTTGACCCGGCGAATGACGGCGATAGAGTGTTAGAGCGGGGGGCATCTCGGTGGCCGGAATATGATGCTCCTCAAAATAAACGTCCGGATCGATCTGATATTCGACGACATCCCGCCATTGGCCGCTGATGGCGCCTTTTGTTCCCAGCAGGTACCATTTGGGCTTGCGCAGCGCGGCAATATCGGAATGCATAAATTCAGCCTCCTGTCCGCCGGCAAAGCGAAGCTGGATGCGTTCCTGATCTGCATTGGTGACATC
>JASFJF010000338.1:0-4951 GCA_050122255.1 Desulfobacterales bacterium | reverse complement strand
CACCGGCCGATCATGATTCACCGCACCGTTTTCGGCTCCATCGAGCGCTTTTTAGGCATTTTGATCGAGCATTTCGCCGGCAAATTCCCTTTGTGGCTGGCGCCGATACAGGCTGCTATTTTACCGATCAATGACGATCTGATACCCCATGCCGTGGCGCTCAAATCGGAGCTTGATGAAGCCGATCTGCGGGTGGAAATAGACGATCGGGCTGAAAGCCTGAATAAAAAGGTTCGTGAAGCCCAGCTCAATCAAATTCCTTTAATCCTGACCATCGGTGCCAGGGAAAAGGAGGCCGGCACGCTTGCGGTGCGCACGCTGGATGGCCACATTAAGTACGGCCTTTCCCATGGCGAATTTCTCGATACGGTGCAGGAACACATCCGCCAACGGGAATTGGCACTGGATTTATTCAAGGAATAGCATATAATTCTGAAATGCTTTCCATAGGAAATTGTAGATAGATAATCTAGTAAAATTCGAAACCCGAATATCGAAATTCGAAACAAATTCGAATATCAAATGATCCAAATTCAAATCCGTTTAAAAATTCGTAAATTTAAAAATGAGCAAAAATGCTGGCGTAACGACCTCTAAAATCCAATGGTGCGATTTGCGCTGTAAGTGGGCCGCTGCCGCCAAACTTGATGCCTTAGACGGCAGTTGTCATACCTTTCAATCCCTATGGTGCAAAAAACTCAAAAAGCATGTGACCAAAAATTCTCCCTGTGAGGCATGCTTCGGTCAGCGCCGCCCGACCACTCATTTTTAACTATAAATCAGCATTTCAAAATTGATATTTATTCTGAGAACACGCTAAAATTTAATCACGAAAACACGAAATTTTAAAAAGCACGAAAAGGTTAATTTTTTTTTTGTGTTTTCGTGCTTTCGTGACGAATTCTCCTTTTGCTCTGTTCATACTGTGCCTCGCGCCGGTGACGATATGCCTGAAACCGATCAATCAAAACTGAGAACATTCTTTATTTACTGGCTGCCGCCGATTCTGTACTGCCTGGCTATATTCGTCCAGTCCGACTTCCCCGGGTCCGAGCACATGCCGGACGTGCGGTTTTTTGACAAACTCCTGCATTTTACAGCTTATGCCCTGCTGGGCATCCTGTTTTACCGTGCCTATGACACCCTGAAATTCCGATTAGATCGTAAGTTTTTGATATTGTTTAGTATTGCATCTGCGTCCCTTTTTGGTATCAGCGATGAAATTCATCAGTATTTTGTCCCGTCCCGTTATGCCGAAATGGCAGATGTGGTGGCCAATACGATCGGCAGCATTTGCGGGGTATACCTGTATCACCGCTGGAAAGCCCGGAAAAAACGGCTGCCGCCCGGCAGCAGTTCATAAAACCGAAAGCGCCGCTGACAACACAGCGTGCTTGAGGATGATGGGCTGAATGCAGGCGATCGCTAAAGTGGATATTTGAATGGGCTGCGGATTGACAAGTTGCTCTATTTTCGCTAAACAAGAAAGCTTGAATTAATTTTGTAGGGTCCATCATACCGATCCGTTATTACATTCGAAGCGATTCATCCTCTGTCATATTAACCCATCAAAGGAGTGTAACTGGAATGCCATCCGAAAATAGCATTCTCATCAACGGAAACAAGTTTTCGTTTGAAGCTGGAGATACCATCCTAAAAGTGGCCCGCCGCAACAGCATCGATATTCCGACATTGTGTTATCTGAAAGCAGCGACCCCGACCGGCGCATGCCGCATGTGCGTGGTAGAGGTTAAAGGGGCGCGCAGCCTGGTGGCCTCCTGCGCAGCGCCAGTCGCGCCCAACATGGAAATTCAGACGGAAACTCCCAAAGTGATTGAAGCGCGTCGCATGGTCTTGCAGCTGTTGCTGTCTTCCGGCAATCACAACTGCGCCGTCAGCGGGAGCACGGCCAACAACTGGACCCAGTTTCAACTGAATGTCATCAAGGCCGAAGGAGATACGGAACTATGCCCGGTCTGGGGGGATTGCCGCCTGCAGGATCTGGCTTTTCGATATCAGGTCACCGGTGAGCGCTTTGAGACCAACGAGACGGTTTATCCGATGGAAACTGCCAATCCGTTCATCATGCGTGATTTTTCGCGCTGCATTCAGTGCGGCCGGTGTGTCCAGGCCTGCAACGAAGTGCAGGTTAACCAGGCCATTCATTTCGGTTACCGCGGCGCGGCCACCAAAATTATCGCCGCCGGTGACCGGCCTTATATCAACTCGGATTGTGTCTTTTGTGGCGAATGTGTCCAGGCCTGCCCGGTGGGCGCTCTGGTCGAGAAAGATGCGCGTTTCCAGGCCCGGCCCTGGGAAACACAGAAAGTGCGCACCACCTGCAGCTATTGCGGTGTTGGCTGCCAGATTCACCTGCACGTCAAAAATAACCGGGTGGTCAAAGCCAGCGGGGTGGAAGATGTGGCCCCCAATTTTGGCAGCCTGTGCGTAAAAGGTCGTTTCGGATTTGACTTTATCCATTCAGCCGATCGCCTCAAAGCGCCTTTGATCAGGGACAACGGCACGTTTCGCGAAGCATCCTGGGACGAGGCTCTGGATCTGGTGGGCCGCAAACTGAGCGAGATAAAGGCCGAGCACGGCGCCGACACCATCGGGTTTTTGACGTCAGCGCGCATTACCAATGAAGAAAACTACATCGCGCAGAAGTTTGCCCGCGCGGTGGTACAGACCAACAACGTCGATCACTGCGCCCGTCTCTGACATTCTTCGACCGTGGCCGGTCTGGCCGCAGCATTCGGAAGCGGGGCGATGACCAATACCATCGCCGATATCGAAGAGGCGGACGTGATTCTGATCACGGGTTCCAATACCACTGAAAACCACCCAGTGATCTCCAGCGGGGTAAAGCGGGCCGTCACCCAAAAAGGGACCAAACTCATCGTTGTCGACCCCCGGCGTATCCGCATTACCCGTTATGCCGATAAATGGCTGCGTCAGAATCTGGGCACCGATGTGGCCTGGATCAACGGTCTGATGCACGTGATCATTAAAGAAGGCCTGCACGACAAGCAATTTATCGAAAGCCGCACGGAAGGCTTTGATGAACTGGAAAAAATGGTTGACAAGTTTACCCCCGATTATGTTGAGCAGATCACCGGCATCCCAGCACAGGAACTTATCGACGCCGCCCGGCTGTATGCCAATGCTGAACGCGGCTCTATTTTATACTGCATGGGCATTACCCAGCACACCACCGGGACCGATAACGTCAAATCCCTGGCCAACCTGGCCATGCTGTGCGGCAATATGGGCATTGCCGGCGGCGGGGTGAATCCGCTGCGCGGCCAGAACAATGTTCAGGGCGCCTGCGACATGGGCGGGCTGCCGGATGTTTATTCCGGCTACCAGAAAGTTATTGATGAGGCAGCGCGCCAGCGCATGGCCGAAGCCTGGGGTGTTGATGCCTTGCCCGACCGGCCCGGTATGAAAGTCACCCACATGATGCCGGCCGCCCATGAGGGCACCTTCAAAGCCCTGTATGTCATCGGCGAAAATCCCGTGGTTTCCGATGCGGATGTCAACCATGCCGAAAAATGTCTGGATAATCTGGAGTTTTTGGTAGTGCAGGACATATTTTTAACCGAAACCGCCCTTCGCGCCGATGTGGTGTTGCCCACTGCCTGTTATGCCGAAAAAGAGGGCACTTTTACCAATTCTGAGCGTCGTGTGCAGCGAGTGCGCAAAGCCGTAGAGCCGCCCGGTGAGGCCTGGGACGATTGGAAGATATTTTGTGAAATTGCCACGCGCATGGGATATCCCATGGCCTACGACAACAGCCAGCAGATCATGGAAGAAATATCAAAGGTGACGCCGTCCTATGCCGGCATCAGCTACGAACGCATCGAGCATGACGGCTTGCACTGGCCCTGCCCGACGACCGAGCACCCCGGCACCCCCATTTTGCATGGCGCGCAGTTTACGCGCGGTAAGGGCCTTTTCCACGCGATTGATTACATCGAACCGGCTGAAATGACCGACGCTGAATACCCTCTGTATCTGACCACCGGACGGCTGCTCTATCATTACCATACCGGCACGATGTCCATGCGAACCAGCGGGTTAAACCAAATTGCACCCGAGGCTTTTGTGGAGATTTCTTCACAGGATGCCCGGAAATTAGAATTGGAAGAGGGAACCCTGGTGAATATCAACTCCCGACGGGGCACAATTCAGGCACGGATCAAAATATCGCGCAAGGCCGTTGACGGGACTGTTTTCATCCCGTTCCATTTTGCAACCGCTGCTGCCAACCGCTTGACCAACGCGGCTCTGGATCCGATTTCGGGTATCCCGGAATTTAAGGTCTGTGCGGTTAAGGTATCCAAAGCCGCTTAGCAGCTCTGGAAACCGTGAATCGTTGTTGGTTTTGGGTGAATTTCTGAAAGCTGCTGAGTTCTAGATCTGCACAGGCAACGATCAGCCATAACAAATACCTGATAGCCCACAACTTCTAACAAAGGCCGGTTTACCATCGGCTTCATAAATCAAAGCACGATTTTTATCCTTTAAGACGCAAACGACTGAATAAAAAAACCCGGCCTTTTTCTGGCCGGGTTTCCTTTTGGTTTGAACAAACTTGATGCTTCTGAGGCTTATTCCTCCGCTTCCTTGGACGGCAGCACATCCACATCCGCCAGATCCGGTCCCAGATAAGCGCGTTCATTTTCGCCCAAAACACCCATGGACAGGCAGATCAGGGTCCACAGGTGCACAGAGTGCCAGCCGCCTTCGAAATGGTCATTTAAATCATGAATCTGGGAATGACAATTATGGCAAGGGGTTATACAATACGATGCGCCGGTCGCCAAAATTTGATCAACTTTAACTTTGCCAAACGCTCTGCGCTGATCGGGCAGCCCGGCTTGCAGAAAACCACCACCACCGCCGCAACAATAGTTGTTGGAGCGGTTGGGGGTCATGTCGATAAAAT
>JASFJF010000337.1:0-4962 GCA_050122255.1 Desulfobacterales bacterium | reverse complement strand
CAGCGGTTATCATATGATGGAGGCCGGAGCCGACTCTGTGCTGCAGGCGGCGTTTACGCTGGCTGACGGACTGGAATATGTTCGAGCGGCCCTGAATGCCGGTCTGGATATTGATAAGTTTGCGCCGCGTCTGTCGTTTTTCTTCGGAATCGGCATGAACTTTTTTATGGAAATCGCCATGTTGCGGGCAGCGCGGTTCATGTGGCATAAAATCATCAGTCAATTTAATCCCAAAGATCCGCGATCCACTATGCTGCGCACCCATTGCCAGACCTCAGGCTGGAGTCTGACGGCGCAGGATCCGTATAACAATATTGTCCGAACGACACTGGAGTGCCTGTCGGCGGCGCTGGGTGGCACCCAGTCGCTGCACACCAATTCATTTGACGAAGCGGTCGGTTTGCCGACTGATTTTTCAGCCCGGATTGCGCGCAACACTCAGCTGATTGTTCAGGAGGAATCTCAAATCTGCCGTACCGTCGATCCGCTGGCAGGTTCCTACTATATCGAATCGTTAACCGACGGTATCATTCGCGAGGCCGGTAAAATCATCGATGAAGTTGAACAAATGGGCGGCATGGCCAAAGCAATTGAATCCGGAATGCCCAAAATGAGAATTGAAGAAGCGGCTGCGCGCCGCCAGGCACGCATCGACCAGGGCAAGGACGTCATTGTGGGCGTAAACAAGTATCAGATTGAAGAAGATGTGGATCTGGAGATTCTTGAAGTTCCGGCCAGCGTCAGAGATGATCAGATCAACCGTTTAACGGCGCTCAAAGCAAACCGCGATGCCAAAGCTGTCGAGCAGGCGCTGCAGGCGATCGTGCATGCTGCGGAATCCGGCGGTAATTTGCTGGAAGCCTGCATTCCGGCGGTACGGGCCCGGGCCACAGGCGGCGAAATATCAGATGCCCTTGAAAAAGTATTTGGGCGTTTCGTGGCCACCACCCAGTGCATTTCCGGTGTGTATGCTTCCGAATACGGTGACAGTGAGATTATCGAATCGATTCGCAAACGTACGGCCGAATTCAAGGAAAAAGAAGGCCGGCGCCCGCGAATTTTGGTTACTAAAATGGGCCAGGATGGGCATGATCGCGGTATCAAGGTCATTGCCACGGCCTTTGCAGATCTTGGATTTGACGTGGATATCAGCCCCATGTTTCAAACCCCCGAGGAGGCCGCCCGCATGGCGGTTGAAAATGACGTTCATGTGGTCGGCCCGTCCAGCCTGGCCGCCGGGCATAAAACCCTGGTCCCCGAACTGATTGAATCGCTCAAAAAAGAAGGCGGCGGGGACATTCTGGTGGTTGTCGGCGGCATCATACCACCATCGGATTACGAGGCTTTACATGATGTCGGTGTGGCCGGCATTTTCGGCCCCGGCACACCGGTGACCGAATCCGCCAATCAGGTACTCAACGTGCTGGAGCAGAGGGGCTAGCCGGACTATCGAACAGGCATAGGCGATGATCTTTATGAATGACCTTAAATAAATCCGAAACACGAAATCCGAAGCACGAAACAAATCCGAAATCCGAATTTTCTAATATTCAAAAAAGAGAGGGTCTTGATCATTTGAATTTTGAACATTGTTTCGTATTTCGATATTCGAATTTCGTATTTTGATTCAATCACAATAAGACCTCATCACTTGCATAGAGGTCAAATCCAGTGAGCGATAAAGATAACCTATGAATCCGGCTGATCCAAACACATTGATCAAGGGTGTCCGCAAACAGGATCGCAGACTTCTGTCTAAGACCATCACGCTGATTGAAAGCGCGCGCCCCGACCATCAGCAACTGGCGCGCAGAATTGTTGATGAGGTTCTGCCGCACACCGGCAAAGCGATTCGGCTGGGTATCACCGGCGTGCCCGGTGTTGGCAAAAGCACATTCATCGAAAGTCTAGGTATGTTGCTGGTGCAAAGCGACCATCGAGTGGCGGTTCTGGCGGTGGACCCCAGCAGCTCCAGAAGCGGTGGCAGTGTGATGGCCGATAAGACCCGCATGGAAAAACTGGCAGTCGAAGAAAATGCATTTATCCGTCCATCGCCGTCCGGCGGTACCCTGGGGGGTGTAGCCCGCAAAACGCGGGAGACGATGCTGGTTTGCGAAGCTGCTGGTTTCGATGTGATCATCGTCGAGACGGTCGGTGTCGGCCAGTCGGAGACCACTGTGGCATCAATGGTTGATTTTTTCCTGGTGTTGATGCTCTCCGGCGCCGGAGATGAACTTCAGGGTATAAAAAGAGGCGTGCTGGAACTGGCCGATGCTTTAGCCATCAACAAGGCTGATGGCGACAACATCGAAAAGGCGCAAAAAGCGGCTAAAATTTACACCTCTGCACTGCAAATGCTGCAGCCTGCCTCCCCCAACTGGGATCCGCCGGTGCTGACCTGCAGTGCGCTGGAAATGACCGGTATTGCTGAAATCTGGCAAATGGTTCTCAAATTTCATAAACGCTTTACCCGCAGTGGCGAGTTGGAGCGCAAACGCCAGAAACAGGCCCTGGATTGGCTGTGGTCTATGGTTGAAGATGAGCTAAAACAGCGGTTTTATAGTCATCCTGAAATCAAACAAAGACTCGATCCGATTACGCGTGCGGTGGCCAGGGGAGAAACCGCTCCAACTCTTGCAGCCGATAAATTGCTTTTTTTTCTTGACAATCGGCGTTCGGTCTAGAAAATTTATGGTTTTACACAGACGATCCAAATTCCAATGAAAGGATATGAATAATGGGTGTTGTCGACGATAAGTTAAAAGAACTTAAAACACGTGAGGCCAAAATCCTCGAGATGGGCGGCGAAAAAGCGGTCGCCAAACAACATGAAAAAAACAAGCTCACCGCCCGGGAGCGATTGAATCTGTTGTTTGACGAAGGAACGTTTCGCGAGATCGACATGTTTGTCAATCATCGCTGTGTCAATTTCGGCATGCAAAAGGTCGATATCCCCTCTGATGGGGTTATTACCGGTCACGGCCTTGTGGATGGTCGGCCGGTTTTTGCATTCTCCCAGGATTTTACCGCCAGAGCCGGCAGTCTGGGGGAGATGCACTCCAAAAAAATCTGCAAGGTCATGGATCTGGCCCTGAAGGCCGGTGTGCCCTTTGTGGGGATGAACGACTCGGGTGGCGCCCGCATTCAGGAAGGTGTTGATGCCCTTTCCGGGTACGGACAGATTTTTTTCCGCAATTCTGCCGCTTCGGGTGTCATTCCGCAGATTTCAGTCATCATGGGACCCACTGCCGGGGGGGCGGTTTATTCACCGGCAATGACCGACTGGGTGTTTATGGTCAAAGGTAGCAGCTATATGTTCATAACCGGGCCCGAAGTCATTAAAGCCGTTACCGGGGAAGAGATCACCTTTGAAGATCTGGGCGGCGCCAAAACTCACAATGAAAAAAGCGGTGTGGCGCACTTTGCCTGTGACAGCGATCAAGATGCCATCGATCGCATCAAACGGCTGCTGTCTTATTTGCCATCCAATAATATGGAAGATCCTCCCATCGTTGATACCCAAGATGATCCGCGCCGCAGCGATGCCTCGCTAAATTCGGTTATCCCCGACAACCCCAATAAATCATACGACATGAAAGACGTCATTCGGGCCATTGTCGATAACGGGGAATTTTTTGAACCCCATCAGTTTTTTGCCCGCAACATGGTGGTCTGTTTTGCTCGCCTAAACGGCAGGAGCATCGGCATCATTGCCAACCAGCCAAAGGTTCTGGCCGGCTGTCTGGATATCAATGCCTCGGACAAAGCCACCCGCTTTATCCGATTCTGTGATGCCTTTAACATCCCGATGCTGACGATTGCCGATGTGCCGGGATACCTGCCCGGCAGCCAGCAGGAATGGGGGGGGATTATCCGGCATGGTGCCAAGCTGCTGTGGTGCTATTCAGAGGCCACGGTGCCCAAGTTGCTGCTGGTCACCCGCAAAGACTACGGGGGCTCTTATCTGGCAATGTGCTCCAAAGATCTGGGTGCGGATATGGCATTTGCTTGGCCCACAGCGGAAATTGCCGTCATGGGTGCGGCCGGCGCCGCCAATATCATCCATCGCAAGGAAATTTCACAGGCAGAGGATTCGGCGGCCAAGCGCCAGGAAAAAATTCAAGAATATGAGGAGCTGTTTTCCAATCCCTATCAGGCTGCCAATCGGGGTTATATTGATGCCGTAATCGAACCCAGCGAAACCCGGGCGCGCCTGATCGATGCCCTCGAAGTTTTGTGCACCAAACGGGAGACCCGCCCGCCCAAAAAACATGGCAATATTCCGATGTAATCGGTTTGCAGTTATCTGCTTTGCCCGTTGGGCCTGTCGCGGCTGAAAAGACAAGGCCTGCCCTGGAAAAACCGAAAAACGGGCTCAACCGGCTCAACCTAAAAAGAGGTGTCCAGATGGGAAATGACCCCAAAAGCGCAGCGGCCATCGCTGCGGTGCTGCAATATATCAAAACCGAAGAAGAAGCCATTGCAATGCATTCCGCCATGGCGGCGCCACTGCCGCAGATGCCGGCTAGTGCCCGCCAACCTGCACCGGTTATGAAGCCCTGGGGCGTCAGCGGCCGGCAGGCGCAAATGCAGATGCGCAATTTGATGCAGATGAGAACGTTTCGTAAGCTATAGGGAGTGTTTGGTTTTCAGAATATTATTTTTAGTGTTTGGTGTTTTGTATTTGGAATACATAGCAATATATATCATTCGGACCATTCACAAAAATCCAAATACTCAACGCGAAATACCAAACAACAGGCTATTCAAAGTATAAAGGAGTATCAAAAAATGAGTGAAGACATTCAAGTTAAAACGACGACAATGAGTTATGACAAGGATCGGCCCCGGGCGGAAAATCCCGTCAAAATTGAGGACCTGTCACTTCGCGACGGCCACCAATCTTTGTTTGCCACCCGCGGCCGTACTGAGGATATGATTCCTGTGGCCGAAATGATGGAC
>JASFJF010000336.1:0-4967 GCA_050122255.1 Desulfobacterales bacterium | reverse complement strand
ATTTATACCGTCAATGCACGGGAGCCCAAACATTATCCGGAAGACATCGCCGAAGCGGCTATTTTGTTTCATGTGGCCGGTGAAAATTGGACCGTGCCCAGCGAAGGCTGGGAGGAAACCAGCCTGGCCATGTTCGCTGGCGACTGGGAGGCGGCCAAAATGCAGGTCGAAAATGTTTATGATGCGATGGATCGCTTAAAGCCTAAACGCATGGTGGTTACCGAATGCGGCCATGCCTATCGCGCAACTGTGATTGAAGGGCCTTATTGGGCCGGACTTAAAACCGGCAAGACACCCATTGAAAGCTTCCATTATGTTGAATGGGTAGCCGAGGCCCTGCGGACCGGGAAACTGAAAATCGATCCGGAAAAAAAGATCAAGGAACCGGTCACCTATCAGGATTCCTGTAATTATATTCGCAACGGCGGTCTGGCTGACGTGGCCCGGGAAATCATGAGCTACATTGCAGAAGATTTCCGCGAAATGACGCCTAATCGGGAACATAATTTTTGCTGCGGCGGCGGCGGTGGTTTAAACGGTATCGGCCGTTACCGCGAACAGCGTAACATTGGCCTGAAAGTCAAACGGGACCAGATCCTTGCGACCGGGGCTAAAATGGTGATTGCGCCCTGTCACAACTGCTGGGATGCTATTCGTGATTTAGAAGAAATTTTTAAAATCGGTATCCGCTGGTCGTTTCTAAAGCCCCTTTTGATCAATATGCTGGTGGTTCCCGAGCATCTAAAGCCTAAAGAAGAATAGGGTATTTGGTGTTTAGTGTTTGGTATAGCGTGTTTTAGAGGGGAGAGGTTATTCGCTTGGAATCGGCAATATCCAAGCCCCAAAACCAGAAAAATGCCAGTCTATCTTCACTCACCTAAAAGGCTCCGCAAAGGCCACTTGCGGTATAAAATGAAACGCCTTGACACCACCTGCGCCTGTTGGTAACTAAATCCTTTTAATCAAATTAAATCTCAAAGAGTAAATTCAATCCGCCACGGCGGACTCTTGGCCAGCAGCCGCTGTTTTGAGATCGTTTCGTGTTGATCCATAATTTCGAAAGTTTGACAGGAGCATGCACAGATGGCTCATCTTGCCTACCAGGAAATGTTTCCCCTGGAAGCGGATTCCACCGAATACCGCCTATTAACGAAGGAGCACGTATCACCAGTGACGGTAGATGGAAAGCGACTGCTGAAGGTGGCAGCGCAAGGCTTAACGCTCCTGGCCGAACAGGCCTTTCATGACGTTTCGCATTACCTGCGCGCATCACACCTGCAGCAGCTGGCCGCCATATTCGATGATCCGCAGGCTTCGGCCAATGATAAGCGCGTGGCGCTGGAACTGTTAAAGAATGCGGTGATTGCGGCCGAAGGCGAGTTCCCCATGTGTCAGGATACCGGCACGGCCATTGTGATCGGTAAAAAAGGCCAGGGGGTCTGGACCGGTTACGCGGATGAAGAAGCGCTTTGCAAAGGCATCTTCAACGCGTATACCCGGGGGAATCTGCGCTACTCGCAGAATGCACCCCTGAACCTGTATGACGAACAAAACACCGGCACCAATTTGCCGGCTCAGATCGAGCTTTACGCGCTGCAGGGTGATGAATATCACTTTTTGTTTTTGGCCAAAGGCGGCGGATCGGCCAATAAGACCTATCTTTTTCAAGAGACCAAAGCCGTATTGACCCCTGGCAAATTGCTGGATTTCATGACCGCTAAGATGAAATCCCTGGGCACGGCAGCCTGTCCGCCGTACCATCTGGCGTTTGTTGTCGGCGGAACATCTGCCGAACTCAACCTCAAGACGGTCAAGCTGGCCACCGCCCGATATCTGGACGGCCTGCCGACCCGGGGCAGCACATCAGGGCACGCATTTCGGGATTTGGAACTGGAGGACCGTTTGCTGGAGATATCCCGGGAGCTGGGTATTGGCGCTCAGTTCGGTGGCAGGTATTTTTGCCTGGACACCCGGGTGATCAGGCTGCCAAGACATGGCGCATCCTGCCCCATCGGGCTGGGTGTCAGCTGCAGTGCGGATCGCAATATTAAAGCCAAAATCACGGACCGCGGCATTTTCGTAGAACAACTGGAGACCAACCCGAACCGGTACCTGCCCCGGGTCGATATCGGCAAAGCCGATGCGAAGCGAGTTGATTTGGACCAACCCATGGATCAGATCCGGGCGCAACTGAGTCAATATCCGGTAGCCACACCGTTGCTGCTGACCGGCAAAATCGTAGTCGCCCGCGATATTGCCCATTCGAAATTAAAAGAGCGCCTGGATCGCGGCGAAGCCCTGCCAGACTATTTTAAGAATCACATTATCTATTATGCCGGGCCGGCCAAAACGCCACCCGGCTATGCGTCTGGATCATTCGGCCCGACCACAGCCGGTCGCATGGATCCGTATGTACCGATTTTTCAGGCTCAGGGCGCATCGATGATCATGCTGGCCAAAGGCAATCGCTCAAAGATGGTTACCGAATCCTGTCAGAAACATGGTGGGTTCTATCTGGGTTCCATCGGGGGGCCGGCAGCACGATTGGGCAAGGAATGTATCACCAGCTTAGAAACGGTTGAATATGAGGAACTTGGCATGGAAGCCATTTTTATGATAACCGTTAAGGACTTTCCGGCCTTTATCATCGTTGATGATAAGGGCAACGATTTCTTCGAGAAACTATTAAATTAGTCTGATAAAGGACCAAACCCGAAGCACTAAATCCGAAATGCGAAACAAATTCTAAATACAAATTTTTAAAACTAAGAAATAGCTAAGAGGAGACTTCTTATGGCGACCAACGATATGAAAACCATGGATGGAAATACGGCAGCTGCTCATGTGGCATATGCCATGAGCGATGTGGCCACCCTGTATCCGATTACACCTTCATCGCCCATGGGTGAAATTGCCGATGAATGGGCAGCCGAGGGCCGCAAAAACATTTTCGATCAAGCCATGATCGTGCGCCAGCTGCAATCCGAAGCCGGAGCGGCTGCTTCCGTGCACGGGTCCCTGGCGTCCGGGGCACTGACGACAACCTTTACGGCCTCCCAGGGGTTGCTGTTGATGATACCCAACATGTACAAAATGTCCGGGGAACTGCTGCCGGCCGTGCTGCACATTTCCGCGCGGGCAATTGCGGCGCATGCGCTGTCCATATTTGGCGATCATCAGGATGTCATGGCCGTTCGCCAGACCGGTTTTGCCCTGCTTGCATCGGCTTCGGTACAGGAAGTCATGGATCTGGGTTTAACCGCGCACCTGTCCGCCATTGAAAGCAGCATTCCCTTTGCACATTTCTTTGATGGCTTCCGCACATCACATGAAATTCAGAAGATCGCCGTCATCGATTATGAGGATATGGCCAAACTGACAAACTTTGAAGCCGTGGCGAAATTCCGTGCCCGCGGGGCAAACCCGGAACGGCCGGAGCTCAGGGGTACGGCTCAGAACCCCGATATTTATTTTCAAGGACGTGAAGCCGCCAATCCCTATTACCTCAAGTTACCGGACATAGTCAGCGACTATATGAAAAAGGTCAGCGATTTGACCGGCCGGCAATACCACCTTTTTGATTATGTGGGAGATCCGCAAGCCGATCGCATCATCATTGCTATGGGCTCTTCGTGCGAGACCATCGAGGAGGTCATCAATTATCTCCAGGGCCAGGGTGAAAAGGTGGGGTTGGTCAAAGTGCGTCTGTTCCGGCCGTTTTCAAGCGAACACCTGTTTGCCGCCATTCCGCAGAGCGCCAAGACCATCACCGTGCTGGATCGGACCAAAGAGCCTGGTGCACTAGGCGAGCCGCTGTATCAGGACGTCTGCACTGCTTATATGGAGCGTGCCCAAACACCCAAACTCATCGGCGGCCGCTATGGGCTGGGGTCCAAAGAATTTAATCCTGCCATGGTGCTGGCAGTTTATGAAAACATGAAATCAAAAAGCCCCCGGAACCACTTTACGGTGGGCATTCAGGACGATTTGACAAACACTTCGCTGGAGGTGGGAGCGTCGATGGATGTGACCCCGGAAGGCACCGTGCAATGCAAATTCTGGGGTATCGGCGCCGATGGAACGGTGGGCGCCAACAAAAGCGCCATTAAAATTATCGGTGATAACACCGATATGTATGCTCAGGCGTATTTTTCTTATGACTCCAAAAAATCTGGGGGGGTGACCATTTCACATCTGCGCTTCGGTCACAACCCGATTCAATCCACTTACCTGATTGACACCGCCGATTATATCGCCTGCCATAAGGCCAATTATGTGGATATTTACGATGTGCTCGAAGGTATCAAAGACGGTGGAACCTTTGTCCTGAATTCACATTGGTCACCCGAGCAAATGGAAATTAAGTTGCCGGCTGAAATGCGTCGCACCATCGCGGCTAAAAAGCTCAAGTTTTACAATATCAACGCAGAAGCCATTGCCCGCGAAGCAGGTCTGGGCGGCCGCATCAACATGATCATGCAGACCGCTTTTTTCAAACTGGCCAACGTCATCCCGGTTGATGACGCTATTGCCTATCTAAAAGACCAGATCAAAAAGCTGTTCGCCAAAAAGAGCCAGAAGATCGTGGATATGAACTTTGCCGCCGTGGATCAGACACTGGACAACCTGGTGAAAATCGAATACCCCGAATCGTGGGCCCAGGCTGCTGATACATCCGAAGCCAAGAGGGATGAGCCGGATTTCGTTAAAAATGTGATGCGGCCGATTTTAGCTCAGCAGGGCGACAAATTACCGGTTAGCGTCTTTCAGCCGGACGGTATATTTCCGGTGGACACTTCCAAGTACGAGAAGCGCGGGGTGGCCATCAATGTGCCGGAGTGGATTATGGAAAACTGCATCCAGTGTAACCAGTGCGCCATGGTTTGCCCCCATGCCAGCATCCGCCCGGTGCTGCTGAGCGAAGCGGAACTGGCTGAAGCACCCGATGGCTATGAGGCCAAAAAAGC
>JASFJF010000335.1:0-4976 GCA_050122255.1 Desulfobacterales bacterium | reverse complement strand
TGATCTCCGGCAACGGGCAGAAGAACAAAAAAAGCAAACCCAGTAAATCCATATGAAAAATATTTCTGTTGTTGCATTTGACTGTGACGGCGTTCTTTTTGATACCGAAGCGGCCAACTGGGCATATTACAATCATATTTTGGCGCATTTTGGCAGACCAAGGATGAACGCCGAGCAGTTTGCCTACGCCCATCAACATACGCTAAATAAATCCATTGAGCATTTATTTGGAGACGCGCAAAGTGTCGAGGCGGTGCATGCCTACCGCCAGCAGATGGATTACGGTGAATTCCTTAAATATTTGAAGATTGAACCGCATTTGACTGCGCTGCTCAGAAAAATCAGAAAAACAATACCCACGATAAACACAGCGATTGCAACCAACCGGACCGATACGGTGAACCGATTGCTGGTTGAATTTAAATTAACCGAATATTTTGATCTGGTTGTTACCTCTGTTGATATCCCGCGGCCAAAGCCACATCCGGACATGCTGCTAAAAATATTATCCCATTTTGGTATAGCATCCGATCAGGCCTTATATGTGGGCGATTCTCAGGTGGATGCCGAGGCAGCGGTAGCAGCTAAGGTGACCTTCGTTGCTTATCGGAATACAGCCTTACAGGCACCCTATCATATTGAAAGTTTGAAAGAACTTGAAAGCTTACTGGAGGTGTAGACATGTCGGAAGAGCCCGTTAAATTAAACGGTGAAGAGGAAAATGAATCGGATGATAGTGACTGGGAAAACCGGATCCTGTGCAGCGATGAAAGCTGCATTGGCGTCATCGGCCCCGATGGGCGCTGTAAGGAATGTGGTTTGCCATACGAAAAAGCGCAAACCAAAGATGAAGCCCAAGCTGCCGAGCCCGACGAAAACCAGGATACCGATGAGGCAGGTGTTGATGCTCCACCGGCATCCGATAACGGTGATGCTCCATCGGCATCCGATAACGGTGATGATTGGGAAAATCGCACGCTTTGCAGTGATGAAAGCTGTATTGGCATCATCGGCCCCGACGGGCGCTGTAAGGAATGTGGCAAGCTGTATGAGGGCTGAAATGGTGACGGAACCCGCGATTGAAGTGCCTCCTGTCAATACAGCCATATCTGCGCGCACAGCCTTTGACCCTGTCATGCGCAAGTCCAGCGACAGCCACAAAATTGACGAATACCGGTTATCCTGTTAAAATTTTTTTATACCTTTCATAAAATTTACTGATCGCTACAATATACTTTTGCCATTTCGGGTTCTGATGCAATTCGATTACGGAGTCACCGGTGTATCTGATTGATCTTATTCCGACGCCAATGTGGCGCGATATCGTCGATATCCTGTTTCTGACGGTTGTAGTTTACCATTTATATGTGTGGTTTCGTGAAAGCCGCGCGTTGCGGGTTATTATTGGCCTTGTGGCTTTAGGCGGCGTCTATTCGATTGCTAAATTATGGGATCTATATCTGACGACCTGGGTTTTTCAAATTCTGTGGCAAGTCCTGCTTATTTTGCTGCTGATTCTGTTTCAGACTGAAATCCGTCAGGTGCTTGAAAGAGTCAGCCCCATGCGATATCTGCGCTCCCGCCGGCGCGCTTTCAAGAAGACTTTTGGAAGAGAACTGTGCCAGATGCTTTTTGAAATGGCCTCTGATCGAACCGGCGCTTTAATGGTGCTGGTCAGAAACGACAACCCCTCCGAATTTATACGCGCAGGCCAGACTATTATGGCCGTGCCCGATCCGGCTCTGATCAAAAGCATCTTCAACCGCCACGCGCCGGCGCATGATGGGGCTATAGTCATAAACCAGGACCGTATTACCCAGATGGGTTGCATTTTACCGTTGTCTGAAGATGAAAAACTGCCGGCTCAATATGGCACCCGTCATCGGGCAGCACTGGGCCTGTCTGAAGTCACGGACGCCGTATGTGTGGTGGTTTCTGAAGAACGTTCTGAGGTCGCTACGGTAGAAGGTGGCAAACTTGTCACCTGGCAGGATCCAGACGCATTAACGGCCCACTTGAATGAAGTGATTGGCGGTCCCCAAATAAACGTGCCCGCCGTAAAGGATTTTTTTAAAGGGCTATTTATTGAAAACTGGCGAACTAAATTAGGTGCGCTAGCCCTTGTTACGATTGCATGGTTTGCTCTGGCCAGCCAGCAGGAATCTGAGCTGACCGTCGCGGTACCTGTGCAACATACCGGTGTTTCCGATCAGCTGATCGTCGGGCAGGGGACTACGTCCATGGTGGATTTAACCCTTTCGGGACGGCGGAATAAAATCCGAACGCTTCAAGATCAAGATGTGCAAGTGAGTGTTGACCTGAGCAATATCAATGCCGGCAAGCACTATATTCGGCTTTCTGCCAAAAATATTTTTCTGCCTTTTGGGGTTAAAATTGACCAAGTCGCCCCCCAGAAAATACTGGTTAATTTACAGGTTACACCTGAAAGCCAAGATCCGAGCGTGGCTCCTCCCCCCGAAAAACACGCCTTCTAATGGGTTCCAGAAGACAGGTACCAGAAGACAGAGGTCGGTGGTCAAGGAAAGAAGACCTGCGACAGAGAATAGAATGCAAAAATGGAAGATTAGAAACTGTTTCTGGACGGAGATGAGTCTGTAGTAATCAAAAATGAAATTTACCTGACTTGACACGCCTCAATAGTGATATCTGTAATTCTCCAAGAGATGGGATTTTATCTACATCTAAGGAGAATTGACTAACCTTCAAAGCTAGTGATATCGGAACTATGATATCTGTACTTTTACCATAATTACGATTTCATCTACGTATTTGTAGTCCGAGGAAATTTGCGATATTTTTATATATCACCAGTCACTTGAATCCTTAATTTGTTGACTGAAACCCATCAATTTGAGTATAAACTGACATACAAACTATTCCTGATATTCCTGTTTCACCTGATCTGATGTGGCTCTCCTCCTGCAGAACCTGATCCTGTATCTCATCTAATTTCTAAGTTCCTTCGAATATGCCATATGCTGAGTTCATAAGTTTGAAACCATAAAAAGGCTTGTTGATATTAATACCCTCTTCCCATTACAAGGAGGTGACAAAATGGTACGATCAACAATGACTACCGCAAGAAAGAAAACAATTAAAAACCTTCTGGCGATGATGAACAAGCAGAACCAACGATTTATTCCCATTGCCCCACCGTTGGTCAAGATGATGGATTTGGTGACTACTGATGAAGAGCTTGACTATCTTCTGCAGATGGGAACCGAGCTCTATGATTATGAACAGGCGGCAAAGGCCAGCAAAATGTCCGATGAACAGTTTCAATCTTTTTTTGATACGATGAAACGAAAAGGTCTGGTCCATATTGAATACGATAAAAGTGGAAAGGAGAAATACAGGCTTAACGCCATTGCCGTTGGCTGGTATGAAGCCATGATGCACTATATCGTTGGCAAACCTCAGGAGAAGCTCTTTTCTGAAAAATGGAATGAATTTTTCAAATTTTTCCAGAAATTTAACTTTTTCCCATTGCGCAATGTCCAGAATTTAGTCCTTCCTAAGTTCTTAACACCTTCTCAGGATTCTGCGATAATAGATCCCCAAATAAAGAGCAAGAACAAAAGAAAAACTATTCCAATTCAAGCTCCTGTATCTGTGCAGGATTCGACGGTCTACCCAACCTTCTATGTAAATGATCTGGTTGCAGAATTCGGTAATCAGGACGCCATCTACGCGTTTCCATGTGTCTGCAGACATGGTAACAGCCTTATAGAGTCATCGTGCGGATTCGATATACCCAAGGAATCATGTATTGCATTCGGTGGTATGGCGAAGGCCTGGGCAAGCTGGGGCTATGGGAGACATGTCTCTAAAGAGGAAGCCATAGACATTCTTAAGGAAGTCCGGGATAAAGGGGCTGTTCATTCGGTTATCCATGAAAGAGACGATTACCGCCTTCCGGCAGCAGCCATCTGCAATTGTTGCTGGGATTGCTGCGGTATATTAAAGCCCTATAACATGGGCGCTGTGCCATTAATGTATAAAGCTTCTTACATCGCTCGAATTAAGGATGATGCAAATTGCAAGGGATGCGGCAATTGTGAAAAATATTGCCCTACTACCGCTATGAAACTAAAGGATGAAAAGGTTTCTCTCAACGATGACAAATGTATCGGCTGCGGACAATGCGCTTTTCAGTGCAGGCAGAACAACATTGAGCTTTTTCCAAACGAACGGATGGTGTTTCTACCCATACTCAAAAAATCAGAATCAAGAGTTAATGCCTGATCGGGCATATAAAATAGGCTCAATCAAGTTTCGACACTACTTACGAATCAATAAATTTGAAATTATTCAAAAGCTTGATGCGGTTTTATTATCTAAAAATTTGCAAAATCGCGATACCAACTACGTATTAAAAACTTTAGGAGGCTATCGAAAAGTTGTATTTTCATATCGCCAATTGAAGTTATAACTCGCTTGCTAATTCTGTCAATTCAAAAATAGGTAAACACAAAGCGCCAGAACAATCAAAACAAGCGCCTCTATTCATGAAAATATGGTAAATGAACCACACAAAATACGCACTAACAATTACGCTCATAAACTCGCGCCTGTGATGTGAGCTGTTTGAGCAGTCAAATCATAAAATGGATATCCTGACGGAACGACCAGCGCCGACATATCATTTCTCTTTAGCCGTTGAAACGCAGGCGGAAAAACATTATGATGCATAAACTGGGAAAAAGGTTACTCGTTTATCCTATAAGGTGACTAAAAGCTATCTTAAAAATAGCAGATCACTGTTTTAAATTTTCCCATCGGAGAAGGATTGGGATAAGTTCTGAGAAACGGTACGACATGATGAAACAAAACCGTTACCATATCACGTTAGCGTTCGCATGTTTATTGGGATGCATCTTTTTTTTACTTTATTGCCGCAAAGCTGAAACCGGCCAATCTGCAATCGCACAACAAAGTCAGGTTATCATCCATCA
>JASFJF010000334.1:0-4980 GCA_050122255.1 Desulfobacterales bacterium | reverse complement strand
AGGCTATAAAACAATTTCAAAAATGTGTTGAAGTACTAAAGGAAGAACTGGAGGTTAAACCATCAAGTGAAACCACTCATTTATTTGAGCAGCTAAAGCGGGATAGTCTGATGACTAAAAATTAGTTTGCCCTTATAAAATTGGGTCTTTGCGCAAAATTTTTGTTAAATATCAGCAAACTTGACGATGTTTCCAACTTTTTAAACATGCAACAAACCACCCCCAATCCACTTGATTCCCCTGCCGGAATTCAGGATTAAAACCCCACAAAAAAATAATAACAATTTAAGTATCAATTAACTCCAAATTAATTTCCAAATAATTTTAGATGATTATGAGAACTCATGGGTACCGGTCTCATTAATGCGCATACTTGGTTGGAACCTGCCGAGTGCAGAAAGAACCCCGCTGCGACCAAGTAAGGAAAAGAAAGGAGGTGGTGTTTGAACGCAGAACCACACTTTTAAGTCGTTGTAGACTTGTATTTCCATGTTTTTAATCCCACCAAACAGCTAAAAAATTAACATTTAGAAAGGAGAATCCAAAATGGCTATTGAATATCCCTCAGGACCGACAGAAAGCCCTATGACCGTGGAGGTACCGGACAATTGGCCCGCCCCACCCGATGGTCCATCCGATATCCTTGTGGCGAGCCAACCTTCCAACGTCGAAATTAGATGGACCATCCCTTCACCCCATAACTGGATGATGGGAGGCCAGTTTCGGTTAAGGGCCTTCGTCGAGAGCATTGGCCCCGGCCAGGAGATGCAAATTGGACCTACCTTAAATGTGCCTGTAAATCCGGGCCAAACGAACTACAATGCCACTATCGCTGTACCTGGCAATACCCTAAGGGGTGAAGGAGAAATCTTCAACGGACAGCCGGTTTCCGGCGTTTACAAGATAGTAGCCGTTCTTCAGCATATGAACGGGGGGACCGCCACCGTGGTCTCTGGTTTTGCGGAGGACAATATTAGAATGTTCAGGACCCCATAAGCGCACGAACGGCTCGCAGTCGTTTTGGTCGGTCGTCCGCACATTTAGGGGCGACCGGCCGCTTTTCGGAAGCTTTTTGAGATGATAGAATGAGAGCCGTTTTGCACCTCGAGGCCAACGATTCAAACGCTTATGTGCCTATCCTGTAGTCTGAATGTTAATGGAGGTTTACAGGCACCCGTATAAGGCGACGGCTGAAGATCGTTGCATTTGTTAATCGTACCCCGGGTTACAAAGGGAGGAATGATGAATACTAAAAAGAAAAAATATGATGATCTAACAGAAATCAAAGGCATCGGGATGCACCGCCAGCAATGGCTGAAGAGATCATTCGGCGTCAGCACGTTCAGCGATTTGGCTGCTCTTACAGTCGACGAAGTTGAAACTCGTCTCAAGGCCGAAAAAAGCGGCGTCGGCCGCAAAACGATTGAGGTATGGATAGATAAAGCCAAAGCATTGGCTGAAGCGGCATCTCCAGAACAGGAGCTGGAAGCGCCAACAGTAGAATCAGGTGGAGGCGCTTCCTTACTCAGCGGTGAGATCGAATGGAGTTCATTGGCATCATTTCAAGTGGATTTTCAAACCCGACAGGCTGAAGATCGTGTCGAGGAGCAACGCACCCAAGTGCACCACATCGAAACCGACAGCCTCGAAAAATGGTCTGGCATTCAGACCGACCGACTTTTTCAATGGATCCAAAATCAGCTAAATGAGATAATAAAGGAGAAACCTGCAAAAGAACCCCCCACGGCTGAGCTGCTTTCTTCAGAAACTTTGCCTTCCCAGAAGCTGGCGGTCACCTATGTTCGGGTTTTTCAACCCCCGAAGGCCGAGACACCTATTGGTTCTGCTCCGGCCGGCCGACCATTTCCGGGCATGCTCAAGGCAGACCAACCCTTCACCCTGCAAGCAGGTTTTGAACTCGACAAGCTTGCTGCAGATGAAGCTGCCGGAAGTAAGGTTACATACAAGGCCGAATTTCATGCTCGGAATCGGTCCACCGGCGCCAAGCACCATCTGGGCAACAGCAAACCTAAAAGTTTTGTTGCGGGGAGGGTATCGTATGATACTGTTTTACCTAAAGTCCGTCTAAATCCAGGACATTATTCGTTGGGGGTTCTCGTGACGATTCAGAGCAGGACTTCGAGCATAGGCCATCTTGAGTTGCCATTGCTTAAAGTTTTGTAAAAATCGATTGAGTCTACTGCGCTATAAAACTTTCATAACCATGCCAGTCGTTTGCGGCGATTAGGCTTTTTCAGCACGTTAAGCTAACTGCCCTCATATTCCAAAAAATGTGGAGGAAATTCTCACAATTATGGATTACCGGTCACACGAGATAACTGAATAAAGGGCGTTTTCATGAAGAATTCAAAATCCAGAAAACGAGGGCAAACAACGCCAAATACTAAAAAGACCAAACTCCAATTGCAGGAGGAGCTCAGCGAAGTTCACAATACCCTGAAAAAGCAAGAAAACGAGCTTTCTGAATGCCGAGGAAAACTCAAACAAGCCCAAGATGAATTGGCCAACCTAACAGAATTACGAGCAACATTAAGTCAATCCGAAGATGCCGAGAAAAGGTTGCAAGTGTCTGAGACACACGAACACCAACTCTCGCAAAGAATCTCAGAATTGGAAAAGGTCATCGAATTTTTAATAGACAAGTTTGAAGCTGCAGAGCACCGGGACAAGGCGATATCCCAAGATATTATATCTCAAAAGGCATCTTACCGCATCGATCTTTACCGCTATCAAGGACAATACCAGGGAAAAATTGAACACATACTAACCAAAGAAAAAAAGGCTTTTACCGGTCTGGATGGAATCGCCATTATCGAATTTATGTCTCGCCATCTTCCCCAAGGTGAACAAAAAGTTGAAAAAACGGAACCTCACGTTGCCCAACCTATTCCTCCGGGTGAAACGGTAGAAGGCTCTATTGACACCGAACCTATTTCCGGGCCGTTACAAGGGTTAAGCGATCTGAGAATATTCCCGGTTGGTGCGGATACGCCTATCAATACCTTAAGTCAAAAACAGATCTTTGAGGTGCATGTGGATGTCGATCTTACCGATGTGGTCATGCCGGAAGATGAGTCGATCGAAAAAACACTGACAATATATGCCAAGCGGCTGGGGGGCCCACTTGAAATCATCGGGGAAGCCCGTAGTATCCCTGTATCGAGTAAAAAGAGGACCTTCAAAATGATCGGTAAATCACTTCCGGTGGGCTCGTATCGTTTGGAAGCTTTTTTGACATTTAACCGACCTTCCGGAGTTTCTGCCAGCCTGCCAAACGGTTTTTCTCTGAAGGGCAGTATATTGAATGTGTATTAGCAACAATTAAAATTTAATTTTTGGCGCAATCGGAAGGGTTCACTCCATCTAGTGATCCATAATGATTAATGCGTGAATCTCTATTTCGCGTTAGCTTTCCTGTTTTTAAATTAAGTGTACGCTCATAATCACCACAGATAGGACACCTGAAAAAAGCCACGTCTCCGATCATTTTAACGAATTCCATTTCATGTCCTTCTGAATCTAAATTTACTGTAATTTTTTGCATTACATGCATCTCCTATTTACGACTCGCGGCGTCGGTAAAACTCAATATCATAATCAAAGTGTATTCACAGTGTGTCGGTTGTTCTGCAATATGCGCGCCAAAAACCTGAAAAAATTAAATTTAAATGTATATTGCTAAAATTATATAAAATATTAAAAACATATCCTCTTGCACACATCGGTCGGAAGGCGATATGCGCCGAATATAGCCAAATTGCATCAGTGATTTGACGACATTTGGGTATTTTATGTCATCTTTTTATTGAATTAATTTAATCTATTATAGACTTTAAAAGATAGCCCGTCTTCTTTAATGGATATGCCAATAATATGACACTATAGAACGCAAACGATCATATGAGTTCATTTCGATTGGATAAAACCAAATTTAAATTGAGCAAAAAATCCACACCATTGTGGTAACCCCTCACGGCCGACATTTTCAGAAACGGAGGTGAGGGGTTTTTGTTTTGTTCCCAATTCATTGACAAAAAAATGCCTTGTTTTAGTATCAGTCATTAACTAATTGATATGGTGTTAACTGCAGAAGGTAAAGCACCCGTGTTGTTTTGAAAGGAGTCAGTTATGGCGTATTATCATTGCAATTGTACATTTGTTCCACCGCAGGTTCTGGAAAATCTGGCACGGGCCGGAATGGACAATGCCCGGTTGAGCATTCAGCAGAGCAAAATCAGTCGCATAAAGCGCGCGGAGAAACGCGTCGATATGAAAGCCTTTATAGGTACCAAAACCAGAGCGAGGGCCAAGCGCAAGGTATATGACTGCCAGAACAAATGGGAGCAGCGGATCAAGCTGGTCAGGGATGAAAGCAAACCGGCAACCGGAGACAAAGATGTTGATGTGGTATACACGTTTGCCGGCAAGGTTCGTGACTATTTCAGTAAAGTGCTCAAGCGCAATTCCATTGACAACAAAGGGATGGATTTAATCCTTAACGTGCATTTCGGGCAAGATTATATGAATGCCTTCTGGGACGGGGATGAAATGACCTTTGGTGACGGCGACGGTGAAATTTTTATCAGTTTTACGCGGTCGCTGGAGGTTGTGGCGCACGAATTGGCGCATGGCGTCACCCAGTTCACCGCCGATTTAGAATACTTTAGCCAGTCCGGGGCGTTGAACGAGCATTTTTCAGATGTTTTCGGCAGTGCTATAACGCAACATGTCCTCAAACAGGATGCCGGACAGGCGGACTGGCTGGTAGGCGATGAAATTATGGGACCGGACCTATATGGGGAGGCGCTGCGCTCCATGCAGGCACCGGGCGCGGCCTACGACAATAAACTGCTCGGCAAAGACCCCCAACCGGCGCACATGAACGACTACTATTCAGGCAATGATGATAACCAGGGGGTACACATTAACAGCGGTATCCCCAACCGCGCCTTTTATCTG
>JASFJF010000333.1:0-4994 GCA_050122255.1 Desulfobacterales bacterium | reverse complement strand
TCCTGCATTCAGACGAGTCGGTTTTACCCACTAAAAAAGCTGCCTGGGCCAGTTGGAATTACCTTATTCCGCAAGCCGAAAGCGGACGGGTGGCCCTAACGTATGATATGAATATCTTGCAGAGCCTTGGGGCGCCCGTCGAGTACTGTGTTAGCCTTAATCTACCGAACAGCATTGATCCGGCCAAAAAAATCCAAGAAATGCATTACCATCATCCGGTGTATAACCCCAAAAGCCTGGCTGCCAGAAATCGCCATAAGGAAATCAACGGTGTCATGCGAACCTATTACTGCGGCGCCTACTGGGGATATGGATTTCATGAGGATGGGGTCAATAGTGCGCTGGTGGTTGGGCAACATTTCGGCAAATCCCTATAGCTTCCAATTTCAATCGGCCATTTTGCAGACCCTGTCCCGGCAGCTGAAAATCCTTTTTGGCGGGAAAATATGCCATCACTACGCTGATGAAATTGATTTTATGCTTATTTTTGACAGTTTTGGCCACTAATACTGAACAGTTGCAAGGATGACACATGCATAGTTGTATTTACGAGGGCGCTGTTCGGCATCGCCGCTTCAGGCCAAGGCCCAATATGTTTCAGTACCGCCTGTTCTTTATGTATTTAGACCTTGCAGAATTATCCCACGTGTTCGATGCACATCCGCTATGGTCGTCTCAGCGTCCGAACATTGCCTATTTTCGACGCCAGGATCATTTCGGCGATCCTCAAAAACCGATTGATGCGGCGGTGCGAGATCTGGTGGCCGAAAAGACCGGGTGCCGTCCCGGAGGGCCGATTCGGATGTTGACCCATTTACGCTATTTTGGTTATTGTTTTAACCCGGCCAGTTTTTACTACTGCTTTGATAAAACCAATTCACAGGTTGAAACCATCATTGTTGAAATACACAACACGCCCTGGGGTGAAGTTCACTGTTACGTTTTAAGTCGCGAGGATAACGAGCATCCCCTTAAGAATTGGCGGCGGCATCGTTTTGCAAAGGTTTTCCACGTTTCACCCTTTATCGATATGAATATCGATTACGACTGGCGCTTTCGCGAACCTGACAAATCTATCCGCGTCCATATGATCGATTATGAAAACGAGCAGTTGCTTTTTGATGCCAGCCTGGCTTTGAAACGTCGCGAGCTCAGTCCCTGGGCGCTGACCGATGTGCTCATTAAATATCCGCTGATGACAGCCAAGGTCACTACCATGATCTACTGGCAGGCGCTGCGGTTGTTGCTAAAAAAAACGCCTATGTTTGTTCATCCTAAAAAGCGCTAAATTGAAAAAGGAAGATAACAACGATGACGACTTCCATTATGCCATCAGATGCACCGGCACTCGAGAACATCCAGACCCGACCAACCGATGGGATGGCTCGCAAATTTCTGTTTACAATTCTCCGCAAACTGAAGCGGGGAAAAATTACGATCATTGAGGGCTCGCAGCGTCATGTTTTCGGAAAAACAAGCGGCACTTATCCTCTGGAAGCCACAATTGATGTTCATCATCCCCGTTTTTACAGCAAAACAGTTCTGGGCGGTAGCATCGGCGCTGCAGAAGCTTACATGAGCGGTTTGTGGTCGGCTGACGACCTGACGTCTGCGTTGCGCGTCATGGCCTTGAATCGCGAAAGTTTTGAACGCCTGGATAAGGGCTGGTCAAAGCTATCAGGCCCGTTTCATAAACTCTGGCATTTTCTGCGCAAAAACACGCGCCGTGGCAGCCGTAAAAATATCGTGGCCCATTATGACCTCGGTAATGACTTTTACCGATTGTTTTTAGACACAACTTTAACCTATTCCTGCGGCATTTTTGAAAGCGACGACAGCAGCATGCAGGACGCTTCGCTTGCCAAATATGAGCGCATCTGCCGCAAGCTTGAACTCGGCCCTCATGATAATGCCATCGAAATTGGTACTGGTTGGGGCGGCTTTGCTATTTATGCCGCCCAAAATTATGGCTGCCGAGTGACCACCACCACCATATCAGAACAGCAGTTTAAACTGGCCAAGCAGCGCATTTCGGATTGCGGTTTGGGTGATCGCATTGAGCTGGTGATGAAGGATTACCGGGACCTGAAGGGTCAATACAGCAAGCTGGTATCGATCGAGATGATCGAGGCTGTCGGGCATCATTTCCTGGATGACTACTTTCAAGCCTGCAGTCAGCTGCTCAAACCGGACGGTATGATGCTATTGCAGGCCATTACGATTGCCGATCAGCTATATGAGCGCCACAAGCACTCGGTTGACTTTATCAAGCGCTATATTTTTCCGGGCAGCTGCATTCCCTCCATTGCTGCCATGTCGTCCGCAATTGCCCGGGTGACCGATCTACGTCTTTTTCATCTGGAAGACATCACGCCTCATTATGTAAAAACCCTGGCCTGCTGGCGCGCACAATTTTTTAAAAATAGCGATGATGTAAAACGGATGGGCTATTCAGAGGCCTTTATTCGCATGTGGGATTTTTATTTGAGTTATTGTGAAGCGGGTTTCGCTGAGCGTTACATCGGGGATGTGCAACTGCTGTTGACCAAACCCTTGTGCCGGCGGGAGTCGTTGGTCCCTCACTTAGCAGCAAGATAAATTGTGATGGAAAGGAGATCCAGCCGATGACTGTTTGGGTTCCAATACTTCTGTTGTTAATATTGGTCGAAATTTGGTGGTTTGGCGCCCACTGTATGGCTTATTTGGGCGATATCAGGGACTTATACACAAAGATGGCTGAAAGCAAAGAAGTAACCGCAAGCTCAGAATAATTTGTTAAACGGGGTTATCGTTGTAACTTTTGGGGCCTTTTGCATCTCATTATATATGTCATAAGCCTCCATCGTGGTGGTGGTTCAGTGTCAGTTGAGTTTACCTCCTTTCCTCTACTGATCGAGTTCTGCTGGACCACCACAATTTCCATTCCCTTACTAATTTCTGCATTCGATGCTAAACTTTATATTATCTGGCGATTCAAATATTACATTTATAACTCCGTCTTTTATATTTAGCATAAAAAATCTATTTGTTGAGTCGCACAGCAGTGCTTATGTTGATAGAGTTCAAAGATATAATCGCAGTTTGGCTGATCAGCCAAATAGTGTCAACCAAGTCATTAAAATAATAAAATTGAACACAAACGCAGGAGATCAAAAAGGATGGAAATAACAAAGATCCTATGGCCAACAGATTTTTCCGAAAATGCTGCCAAAGCGCTGCCTGTGGTCACATCATTGGCTGAAAAATATGCCGCAGAGATTCATATTCTCTATGTGCTTAAAGATTACCCCGCAGTCGGGGCCTCCTATGGCCACAATGATCCTGAGGATATCGAAAAAATGCGGCAATGGGAAACGCAAACGGCAGAGAATCGGCTGGACGAGATTTGTGAAAAATTCCTAAACGCATGTCCGCTTTATTTCCGCCACATCAGTGTCGGTGAGCCGGCCAAAGAGATCCTCAAGCTGATTGAAACAGAAACCATCGATATGGTCGTTTTGGCCAGCAGGGGCAGCGAAGCGCACTTTGATTTCGGCAGTGTTGCCGACCGCGTTATCAAATGCACCGACATTCCCACGTTAATAATACCTGTATGAGAATCGTGAGCTTGAAGAATTTTTCAATATTGATCTGTATTTCTCTTGGCGTCACACATGTAGCAGCTGGCAGCTCTGCCAGCCTTGAACTGCTATCGCCCTGCCCAGAATCACCCAATTGCGTTTCATCGCTGAGCGGGAATGAAAAGCAATTTGTTGAACCTTTCAAATACAGCGGAAGTATCGAAAAAGCACGGCAAATGCTGGTCAGTATTCTGGAGAATGCCCACAGGGCGCGTCTTGTTAAAATTAAAGAAAATTATCTGCATGCTGAATTTCGCTCTCTTTTATTCCGTTTTGTTGACGATGTTCAATTTTTCCTGCCTGCTGATGAACCCATTATCCATATCAAGTCTGCTTCAAGGTCGGGCTACTACGACTTTGGTGTCAATCGCCGGCGGGTGGAGCAATTGAGAGCGGAATTTATGCGCGCTCTAGCTCTAATGGATGATACCCGCCCAATGGCTTCACGTTAAAAAAGATCAAGCGAGGAGACCATGAACATTGCTTACCATTTAAAGTTGTACGCACTTACCGTACCGGTCTTTTTTATCATCGACCTCATTTGGTTGGGTGTTGTGGCCAAACAATTCTATCAGAAGAATTTAAATCACTTACTCAGTCCGCAGGTTCATTGGCCAGCGGCGATCCTCTTTTATTTGCTCTTTATTGCCGGAATTCTTATTTTTGCCGTTGTGCCTGCCTTGAGCAAGAATTCCTGGCAACACGCAATGCTGTACGGCGCCCTGTTTGGATTTTTCACTTATATGACCTATGAGCTTACAAATTTAGCCCTGCTCAAAGATTGGCCTCTGAATATCGTCGTGGTCGATATTATATGGGGAGTGGTGCTTTGCACGTTGGTTGCACTGCTGAGTTTCATCCTCGCCCGTTGGCTGCTTTGAAAGCGTTAACCGGCAATTTTTCATTCGATATATGAGTCTTTAACCATGCGATGTGCCCGTCCGGTCGGATGAGAATAGCATAAGATCTTGACAAGAAGGCGGGTCGATCCTGATAATATGCAAAATGATATTTGTCTTTCGGCGGGTTGTGTGAAACATAGACCTCTACGATGGACTGCTGATTGAGCGCGTCAAATTCGTGCAAATTCGTCTTTAAATTCCCTGCCTTTAACAAAACATGGCAGGGCAGAGCATCAGCTCCCATTAGGCGGCCTGGTAAATCCAGTGCTGAAATACGTTGGCCACGCGTGTCAAGCAGCCAAAAGTGCGGTAGGCGTCCACCTACTTTGAGTTGCGGTGTAAATACGAACGCATCGAACGAATCCATCTCATCCATATTGGGCCCAAACAACCAACCGTTTGTGTAGTTTAAGCCCAAATCCTGTCCGGGAAACAACAGTTGTAATGTTTGTCGCTTGGCATTGCTGAAGAT
>JASFJF010000332.1:0-4995 GCA_050122255.1 Desulfobacterales bacterium | reverse complement strand
TCAGATCGATTTAGGGGCAACACCCTTTACGGGTCGTATTTAAAACAATTTTATTTTAAGATCAAGCTATTTCGGAGCCAAAACCATTACCAGGATTCGGCCTTCAAATTTGGGTTCCTGCTCCACCATCGCAATTTCTTCAGTATCGTCGATTATTTTTTGGAGGACTGCCCTTCCCAGCTCTGAAAGCGTAATTTCACGACCTCTGAAGATAACGCTTACCTTGACCTTATCTTTTTTGCCGATAAATTTCTTAATGTGGCCGATTTTAACCTGCAGGTCATGCTCGCCGGTTTTGGGTCGAACTTTTATTTCTTTAAGCTGAAAGGTACTTTGCTTTTTCTTGGCCTCATGTTTTTTTTTGGTTTGCTCGTAGCGATAACGGCCGTAGTCCATTATTTTACATACCGGCGGATTCGCATTCGGTGAAACTTCGACCAAATCTAAGCCGGATTCGGCCGCAGCTTCGAGTGCCTCTTTGATCGGTATGATCCCGACCTGTTCGCCTTCGGAATTTATCAACCGGACTTCTTTTGCTCGAATTCTTTGATTAATGTTCGCTTTATTCGTTCGCCTGGGCCTCTGAAATCTTCTAGGAACAGCTATGCTTGCACCTCCTCTGCCTTGTTTTGGTTGGAGCGATTACTGCCGCGGCCAGGACGGAATAGCTGGAATTGCCCATAGCATTTAAACAAGCCCTCACCGCGCTTTCTCGCCCGCTTCTCAAGTCATATATTAAGTCAAAAATTCTCTTAAATCCAGCTATTTTAAAATGTGCAATATATAACAACCTCAAGAAATGCAAGAAAAAAATGCAATTAAACCGCGCTTCGATCCAGCCTGAATCCTGCTCATTGATGACCGTTGATCGGAAAGGGTTCTTCATTGGTCCAAAGTATATGCCGCCAGGTAGCTATCCATTAAATAGGTATTTTGCGTTTGTGAAAAATAGGATTTCAACAATTTTAAGCTGTCGTTTCGTAATACACCGGATTTGATTTTAATTTGGCTTTTCCGGTATAAAGGGGGCAGGTTGGCACAATCGCATCGGGTGCCCCCGCCCATTGCATCCTCATAGGCGAAGACGATTTTGCCGATGCCGCTGATGACCAGAGCCCCAAAGCACATCAAACAGGGCTCCAGAGTTGAAAAAACCGAGACCTCTCGCATGTTTATTTTATGACCAAGGCGGCTTAGGTTTCTTAATGCCATGATCTCGGCATGATCAACTTCATTCAGGACCGTGCCGCCGGTTCCCTTGCGGGTGCCGGTCGCTATGATATCCTTGCCAAGCACCATGACACACCCCACCGGAAACTCTCCGGCCACCAGGGCCATCCGGGCCTGCTCCAGTGCTTTTTTCATAAAAAACGTGTCGTCCATAGATCCTCAATCTGTTGAAGGTTCAGAGGTTCTGGGTTCAGGGTTCAAAGGTTCCATCCGCCTGTGAGTCGCAGCTGCTGAAGGCTGATCTATTTTTCTGTAGTTATCTGTGCTCTGCCCTATGTCACCTGCTGAACAACCTCTGAACCTGTTGATTAACCTCTGAGCCCAAGACACTACTTTATTAAATAAGTGCTTCGCTAAAGATTAACATCTACAACTTACGGATATCCTCATCACATTCACAGCTGTCATCGACTTCATAGCAATAGAGGATTCTGGACTCCATTTCGGCCTGGTGCGTTGATATGGGCTTAAAATTTGTTTTGGCCGCCTGGCGTGCCAGATCCGGTTTGCCAGGGATGGCATCCAGGCCTGTGGCAAAGACTTCGCCGGTCGGGCCGCTGATGATTTCAGCGTCCCGCCCGTTGGTAATGACTGTCACCGGAACCTGGTATGCTGCAACGAGCCGCGATACGGCCAATGCCGAGCGCCGACGGGTTACCATAGACCCGGGCCCGTAGTTGACAACCATTGATACTTTTTGTGCCAGCCTGATAATGAAATCCACCTTTAAAACGGCCTTTTTATCACCTGCCTGAACAACCAGCGCTTTGCGCGGCTCTATATCCGTCTTTGCATAGCCTTTTTGATTGACCAGCAGCCGTGCAATCTTTTGCCGGTAGCGCTCGTCGTGGGTATCTTTTAAAATTTCACCGGTGATAAAATCGACCAGCTCGCCCAGTATGAGGTGGTGACCTTTCATGCTTTATGCCTGATTCTGAACTAATTATTGCTTTACAAACCCCTATACCCATATTTATATTAGCCTCTTGCTGATAATTTCAAGGTCTGATTGACGGATTGCGGCAACTATTGATTTGAGTTATGCTGATAACACTACCATCTTAATTAGGTCATATATGTCCATACGTGAAGAGTATGAGCGGCGCGAGCAAAAATTTATGGCGCCTTTCGGGTGCCTGAGTTCCCGTTCTCAGGGGCGCGCCATCGAGGAAAAACCCTGCTCCGTTCGAACCGACTTTCAACTGGATCGGGACCGTATTGTCTTTTCGAATGCCTTTCGACGCTTAAAGCATAAGACACAGGTTTTTTTAGCTCCGCTGGGTGACGATTACCGCACGCGTTTGACGCATACACTGGAAGTGTCGCAAATGGCAAGGGTCATGGCCCGGGCTCTGTTTTTAAACGAAGATTTGGTTGAAGCCATTGCCCTGGCGCATGATCTGGGGCACACCCCCTTTGGCCACAGCGGTGAAACGGTTTTAAGAGAAATTTATTCGGCCGATTTTTCACACAACGCCCAGAGCCTGCGCGTGGTGGAAGTTTTGGAAAACAACGGAAAAGGGCTGAATCTGACTTTTGAAGTTCGTGATGGTATCTTAAAGCATTCCAAGGGCTATGGCAAAATACTGCCGGATGATCCGGATGAGATCGCCGGTACGTATGAAGGTCGAATCGTCCGCATCGCAGACATTATGGCCTACTTGAACCACGATTTGGAGGATGCGATTCGCAGCGGTGTGATCCGGACCGAACAGGTGCCGAGTATATGCACGGATATTCTGGGCCGTACGCATTCCCAGCGGGCGGAGACCATGATTCGGGCGCTGATTGCCTCCAGCAAAGCCCTAAAAGGAGAGTTGCACCTCAAAATTGATGATAAGGTTTATTCGGCCATGACCGCACTGAGACAGTTTCTTTATGACAACGTTTATCGTTCTCCCCGGGTGCATCAGGATTTTGAAAAAGCCAAAAAGATGCTGTCCGATTTGTATGCCTATTTTTTAGAGCATGAGGAAATGCTTCATCAAAAATTAATTGAGTTACAGATGCTGGGTGGCAATAACAACAATCAGGTGAAAGAGCGCACCGTTTGCGATCTGATTGCCAGCATGACCGACCGCTACGCCATGAACCTCTATCAGAGTATTTTCTTTCCGTCTCCCCTGGTGTGATACCCGGGTGCTAATTCTAAACAATGAACTTTACCTCTAAAATAAACTTTATTGAACCTTCGGTTTTGGCTGATTATAGGCAACAGCTGAAGTGCATCTATGCTGCTATGGACGCTGCCTACGAACGGGCGGCCAGACAGTATGGCTTTTCCTGTGATGGGTGTCGGGACAATTGTTGCCGCACACGATTTTACCACCACACCCTCATTGAGGTTGTTTATCTGAAGGAGGGGCTCATGACCCTCAGCGTTGATCTGCACGACCAGGTAAAATCGAGGGCAAAGACCGTTATGGATTCGATCGAGGGGGCCCAACACAATCGGGAGACAGTTCGATCGATGTGCCCTCTAAATGTTGATACCCGCTGCATTCTGTATCCGTATCGACCCATGATTTGTCGGCTGCACGGCATCCCCCACGAGCTGAAAAAACCGGGTCAGCCGGGCATTTTGGGACCGGGATGCGATACCTTTGACAGCCGCTGCGGCCGTAAGCCTTATATTCCTTTTGATCGCACCTTTATTTATCGCGACATGGCAAAACTTGAGCAAACGGTGAGGCAAACAACCCGATTCGACGGCAGGATTAAGATGACCGTCTCAGAAATGATCCTCGATTTTCGTTTATAGATATGAAATATATCGATATCGACAAGAAAAATGACCTGCCGGGCCGACAAATCGGTGAGAAAGATACCTTTTCTTTTCGGTGCTATCCGGGAATCGGCTGCTTTAATTGTTGCTGTCGCAACTTAAACCTATTCTTATATCCCTATGATGTCCTGCGCCTTAAACAGTCCTTAGACATTTCTTCGGATAAATTTTTGGAACGCCATGTGGATGCGGTGCTGTGCCCGGGAAATTTTTTTCCGGAAGTGCTGCTGCGGATGTCTGAAAATCAGGAAAAGACCTGCCCTTTTCTGACGGATTCCGGGTGCTCGGTTTACGCCGACCGCCCGGATACCTGCCGCTCCTTTCCGATCGAACAGGGTGTTGAATATGATGCCGCCCGTAAAAAGGATATACCCATCTTTTTTTACAGACCGCCGGATTTTTGCCTGGGGCAACATGAAGACCGGCAATGGAACATGGCCGGCTGGGTAAATGATCAGGAAGCCCAACTTTATCACAAGATGACCATCCGTTGGGCGCAGCTGAAACGGCTGTTTCAAAATGATCCCTGGGGTATTGAGGGGCCGGAGGGGTCCCGGGCCAAAATGGCCTTTATGGCTACATACAACCTCGACCGCTTCCGCGAATTTATATTTAACAGCAGCTTTTTAAAGCGCTACAAAGTTAAAACAGCCGTTTTAAAAAAAATAAAATCAGATGAGGCGGAGCTGCTCAAATTCGGCATGGACTGGGTGCAGCTTTTCCTGTGGGGCGTAAAATCAAAAAGTATAAGGCTTCGATAAGCACCGAATGAACTCTTAAACCGCTGAAGCGGCGTAGCGAAGAAGAAGGCAGAGCCTAGCAGAAGCAAGGTAGCGGGTTCGGGAAAAGAATTGTCGCAGCCTTTCGCAATCAGAAATGCTTTTTTCGATTTGAGCCAGTCGCATGTACCAAATTCACTGAGATATTCCACTGTAAAAACAAGGTCTAGCGACCCTGTCGCCTCCAATTGGTCTACAACA
>JASFJF010000331.1:0-4996 GCA_050122255.1 Desulfobacterales bacterium | reverse complement strand
TTAAGGGCGAGGCGATAGTCGACTATGCCTCGGCCTTAATAACGCAGCAGATGGAAGCCTCCGGCTCGCCCGCTGGGTGAAAATGAATGAGATAAAATGATTTTTATCCTTTATACCTTTTGGGTATTTTGAATCAGTTCTATATTTTGTTTAGCTATCTGTAATTTATTGCAATCTCAAAATCCTCATTAATTTTCATGCAAGATTCAGGAAATCATTACTGGCAATGAATCCTACCATCCTGATCATTGATGATGATAGCCGACTGAATCAGCTGCTCAAAGATTTTTTGAAGGATTTTGGCTATACTGTCATTACGGCTACCCATCCGGCCAGGGGTCTGAAAAAGTTAAAGCAGGCAGTCCCGGATCTGGTTATTCTGGACGTTATGCTGCCGGATATGGACGGTTTTGAAGTCTGCAGGGTCATCCGCCAGGCCAGCAACATTCCGATTATCATGCTGACCGCCAGGGGGGAAGTCACCGATAAGGTGGTGGGGCTGGAGCTCGGGGCCGATGATTACCTGGCAAAGCCCTTTGAGCCGCGAGAGCTGGTGGCCCGGATTCAGTCGGTTTTGCGCCGCAGCCAGCAGCTGGCTGATAACAAGACCCTCACGTTTGAACGCTTAACCATCGATCTGGATAAACGCATTGCCCTGCTGGATGGCAAATCCCTTGACCTGACCACCAATGAGTTTTCGGCCTTGGCCTTGCTGGCTCGGAATGCCGGTAAGGTGTTGAATCGAGACCAGATCCTGCAAGAATTGCGCGGTATGGACTGTGACGCTTTTAATCGCTCGGTGGACATCGCTGTCAGTCGCCTGCGTCAAAAGCTGAAAGACAATCCCAAAGCTCCGGAATTTATCAAGACAGTTTGGGGAAGCGGGTACGTGTTTATTGCCAATTGAATATTGAAGATAGGATGATATATCGATAAAAATATTATGCCACAAAAAATGCTAAGACAATTGTTATTATTGACCTAAACATGCCAACACAATGGTTTAAAAAAGTCTTCCGCTCGGTTTTCACCAAGCTTCTGGTGGTGATCATCCTGACCGGCATTTGCATTAACCTGGTGGTGGGTGGATTTTTCATACACCTTCGCAACCAGTTCATCGGCCCATTTCATAAAAATGTGGAGCAATACCTCAATTATCTGATTGCCGATATGGGCACACCGCCGACGCTGGATCGAGCTCGAGATATTGCCCGTGAGTCTTTTTTGGACGTTCGCTACGAAAGCCCGAACCTTCGCTGGACGACATCCGATGAGCTGCCAACAGAAATCAGCGGCCGCTCTCGCAGCTTGCGCCAAAATCCCGATGTTCATTATGGTAGACACAGGGGCCGGCATATCATCCAAGTCGCCTCAGATGAGGGCCGTTTTATCTTTGGCCCGTCTCGCAATTTACCCGTTGACAGCGCCCGCCAGCGGCTGTTTGTGATCATGCTGCTTTTGTTGACCTTGATTTTGGCAGGGGCCTTTTTTGTCATTCGCCATATTTTAAGGCCGGTTAAATGGCTCAACATGGGCGTAATGGAAGTCGGCCGCGGAAATTTAAAACACCGGGTGCCGTTGAAAAAATCAGATGAACTGCGGGATCTGGCAGCTGCATTTAATGACATGACCGATCGCATCCGGGATATGCTGCACACCAAAGAGCAGCTGCTTTATGATGTCAGCCATGAGCTGCGGACCCCCCTGACGCGCATGAAAGTGGCGCTTGAATTTTTGGCAGACAGCCAGGCCAAACAAAGCCTCCAGAACGACATTGAAGAAATGGAGAAAATGGTCAGTGAGATTCTGGAAACCGCGCGCCGGCAGCATAAATATGAAAATCTAAGAAGACAGCCCACCAATCTGGTTGATCTTGTCAAACACACATCGGCTGCCTATGAAACCCAGCCGCCAGGCATAGAAATTGTCGAGCTTCCTTCTGAAATTGAGGTTGATATAGACCCCGAGCAAATCAAGACCGTGGTTAAAAATATACTTAACAATGCGATCAAATATTCACGGCCCGATAGCGCGCCCGTTCAAATATCCGCAGAATACGAAGCATCCTATATCGTTTTACGAATAACGGATTTTGGAACGGGAATTCCAGAAGAGGACCTGGCGCATGTTTTCGAACCCTTTTACCGGGTGGATAAATCCCGCACGAAAAACACCGGGGGGTACGGTCTGGGGTTGAGTTTGTGCAAAACCATCATGGAAGCCCATGAGGGCAAAATTGAGGTGCACAGCCGGCCGCAAGAGGGCACCACGGTGACCTTATTTTTCCCGCATAACCGCAAGTAAGCGTTTCAAAAAGGGATCCAGAATATATCGACTTTTGTCAGTGATGTGGCCCTTCACATACCGGTCGAAGATGACAGTGTGGATGAAACAATTCTATCTCTTTTGACTGTGACTTAAACCCGTGTTATCATACTATATTGAAACAATGTGAACTGAAGAAGAATGCTTTCAATCAAGCTTTGCGGATCAGAAGCGATATTTGAAGGGTGATTAAAAACATCAACAGACAAAGAGAAAAATTATGGATATCAAAGCAGCTCAAAGAGAGCTTAAATCATGTGAACAATACCTTGCGGATATTCGAGAAATCATGATCTCAAAAGAAGCCAAGCTAAATCAATTAAAAGCAAAAAGGATTCAAATTGAAAACAATCTACCGAGTCTGTTTGCAAAAGTGAACCGAGGACAAATTCCTTCCGAAAAGCTTGAACAAGCCAAGGAGAAACTCAAAGATTTGAAGAGACAGCTAATTGAAATCCCCATCTTGCTAAAGGGCCTTAAATCAGAAGAACCTCATTATATTGCAAGGATATCGAAGGCGAAACAAATAATTGATATCAACAGGGGAAAAAGATGATGTTAAGAGCTCGCAGAAGCGCTACGAAATATAACCAATAACACATACTGTAAGCGCTAATTAATCTTTGACCTTAGCTTGCCATTCAAGCCTTGCAAGAAATTTCGCCATCTTTAGCTCAACATAAATAGATACGGGTGGTTTAATTCCAATGAGCTGATACTTCTTTATCGTGTATCGCACGTGTTTTACGTTTTTTTGATTGACGGTGAGAGATTTTATCTTCTTGGACTTCACACCTAAAATTTCGGCACTTTTTGCTGGGAGCTTGAGAAAAAACAGCACGGCAAATATGCAATTAAATTATTTCAAAAATAAATGCGTGCGTTTTTATAGATATGTGATCGGCTCAAGCCCTTTGCGCCGCCTTAAGGCTTCCAGCAGGCCGACGGTTCCGGTCATCATGTTATCTCCCCAGGGGGCGCCAAACTCAATCGGCAATTGTGAGCCGACAAGCATTTTGCGTTTGGGGCCCGTGGCGACAATGGTTTCGACAGCGTTGAACCCGACTGCCTGGCGCACAAAAGCACCATGGCCACCTTCGGCCAGAATCTGCTCATGACTCAACCTCCCGTCCGCAAGATCACGCAATAGATTCTCCAGCCGTTTGAGGGTAATATCATGGGTATGATATTCAAAAAACCCTGCAAGTTCATTGCCCGCCAACGCTGCGCCGACCGTATGAGAGGTGGCAATATCCAGCACCAGATAATGCTGCTTGTTGCGGCAGCGACTGTCGAGCGATGCGCCCAGAATGGCCGCCATGCCACTGTCCATAACAAAGACTTCAGCAGCAGGCAGTTGCCCGGCAGCGTTCGCAATCGATTTTAAGCGATTCATTGTATCGGGCACCTCGTCGGACTGATACAGCAACGTGTGCGGAAAGGGTTTCTCGTTCAAGCTGGCCGTGAACATATTGTGACGGTAGTCCAGATGCGATACCCCCGGGCCGGGCACGCCATGATCCTGGGCACATATAGCAACCGCATCAAACGCATAGGGTATCCCGAAGCTTTTAACGATCTGCTCGATTCTTTGGGGTTCAAGATCGCTTAAGGCAATCAGACGATAGTCCTGTTTGCCGCTCAGCTGGTCGGCCCGGTCATCTGCGATCACTTTTATGCCCCAAGATTTCACTTTTTGCACATCGTGATTAAGGGTCGCCGAAGCCGATAGCGACATCACCACCTCAGCCTCCCGGGTGCGCTCCATCAAGACCTGAGTAATGGGGCCGCCCCCCATCTCGCTACCCACCACCAGCAAATTGCCGGCAATGGCGGCCGTTTTTTCGGCCAGATGGCGCACCGGCGATTTGACCACTGCTTTATAATGTAAATCCGTTTGGGCATCGTAAACCAGGATATCCATGGTTCCGGCGCCGATATCGATCATCAGAAAACGGCTCATTTTTTTTAAGACTCCCGTGACAGGACAATGGATTGAAGTATATGCCGCTTATTTACTTTTTACGCGGCTCATCAATAAAATGCCGAACAACGCCATTATAACACTAATGACAAATGCGTGGTTGTAAACTGTGGTGGAATCCCGCAGGGTTCCGGTTATCCAATGGGTCAGGATCGCACCGGCACCGTAAAAAGGCGTCCAGGCGCCGATCACCGTGCCCATGGATCCTTTTGGAAAGTAATCACCGGCACAGGCGCCGTAAATCGGAAATGTCACGCCGTAAAAAATGGCCAAAACCCCGACACAGACACACAGCAGAATCCAGGAATTTCCAACAATTAAAATTCCGGCCAGGGCGGTGGCAATTACCGTATTGGAAATCAGGATGGTTTTCTTGCGTCCCAGGTAATCGGATAGCGGCATCACCGTTAATACGCCAACCACCTGACCGATGCCATGGATGGTCGCCAGCAGGCTGGCTTTTTCCAGCGGCAGGCCAAGCTGGTTTTTAGCATAGTCGACCATAAAGGTTGTTATTCCGTATAGACTGTAGGCAATGGCAAAATAAGAAAGACCGATCAACCAGAATCGATGGTTTCTGAACAACTGGCGCAATGACATTTTATGATCGGTGTTCGTCGGGGATCCGATTTGATCCGGGTCGTCTGATTTTTGTCCCCAGGGAGCCAAGCCGAGGTTTTGCGGATC